>CAYHRW010000025.1:0-18091 GCA_964359105.1 uncultured bacterium | reverse complement strand
GGCTCTGGAAGGCCAGCACCAGGCCGCCGCCGGCCTTGCCGTCGCCGCGGATCTCCAGCACGGACTCCCGGAGCGCCGTGCGCGCGTCCATGAGGTTCACCAGGGCCTCACTTGCGCCACAGGATGGCGTGTCCCGGACATTCTGACATGACCTTCTCTAGCTTTGGCAGGTCACCGTCCACCAGTTCGGTGCAGCACACTTCGGCCAGCTCCTCGTCCTCGACCTTGCGAAAGTACTTCGGAAGGGCTTTGATGCAGTCTCCGCACTCGGTGCAAAGGTCAGCATCCACATGGAATTCGGGCGCAACGCTCAAGGGATCGTCTCCTTTCACCGGAGTGGGGCGGTTTCGTCGCGGGGATGGGAAACCCGCCCGGCCACCGTGCATGAATCATGCTAACCGCGGTAGGGTAGAGCCCACCGCCCACCCGGTCAGGGCAGGCGACCGGAACCATAGGACATCCCGAGGAGTCCGTCATCTATGCCGCACTCCCTCAAGTGGAGAATGCGTCCCCGGGTCCCGGCGCCTCCGCGTCCGGACTTCACCCGCCGCCGCTTCCTGACAAGCCTCGGCCTGCTGGCAGGAGCCGGGGCGCTGGTGCCGCTGCTGGGCCGCTCCCGCCGCGCCCCGATGGCGAGCATCGAGGCCGGGCGCCCGCTGCTCGGCACTTGGGTGCGCGTCGTCGCGCGCGACCGCGACGCGGCGCGCGCCACGCGCGCGGTGGAGCGCGCCTTCGACGCGGTGCGCGCGGTGGACGCGCAGATGAGCGTGCACCGAGCCGACAGCGACCTGGCGCGCGTGAACCGCGCGGCGGGCGAGAGCGCGGTCGCGGCGCCGCCCGCGCTGCTCGAGGTGGTGGAGCGCGCGTGCGACGCGGCCGGGCGGACTGGCGCTCTCTACGACCCGACGGTGCTCCCGCTCATGACCCTCTACGGCTTCTACGGTCCCGCGCGCGATCTCCTGCCGGACGCGCGCGAGATCGACCGGGCGCTCGCCGTCGTGGGCGCCGGGCAGGTGCACGTGGACCGCGCCGCCGGCACCCTCTTCCTCGCGCAGCGCGGTGCCGGGCTCGACCTCGGCTCGATCGGCAAAGGCTGGGCGGTGGACCGCGCGGTGGAGGCGCTGCGGGCCGAGGGCGTCCGCTCCGGGCTCGTGGACTGCGGCGGCAACGTCTTCGGCCTGGGCGTGCCCGAGGACGGTGCCGACGGCTGGTCGGTCGGCCTGTTCCACCCGGTCACGCACCGGACCGCGCGCGTGTTCACCCTGCGTGACGCCGCCATCGCCACCAGCGGCAACACCGAGCGCTACCGGGTCATCGGCGGCGTGCGCCTCGGCCACCTGTTCGACGCGCGCCGCGGATTGCCCGCGAACGGGCACCTGAGCGTCACGGTGATGGCGAAGACCGGCGTTGACTCCGACCGCATGTCCACGGCCGCCTACCTGCTGGGTCCCGACCGCTTCCACGGCTGGCCGGAAGCGCTCGATGCGTTCTTCATCGGGTAGCGGATGATCGCTTCAGCCATCCGGACGTTTGGACGGGGCGGCATCCATCCCGACCCGCACAAGCAGGCCACGGCCGGGCGGCCGATCGAGGACCTGCCCGCCCCGGCCGAGGTGCGCCTGCCCCTGCTCCAGCACCTCGGCGACCCGGCGGTGCCCCTGGTCAAGAAGGGCGACCTGGTGCGGCGCGGCCAGAAGATCGCCGAGGCGCAGGGCACGGGCGTGCCGCTCCACGCCACTATCTCGGGCAAGGTGAAGCCCATCGACCGCCACCCGCACCCGACGCTGGTCCTGTCGCAGGCCATCGTGATCGCGCGCGTCACCGACGCGGAGCTCCCGCCGCTCGAGTTCCCCGAGGATCCGGAGTGGCGCGCGCTGCCGCGTGACGAGATGCTCGCGCGCATCCGCGAGGCCGGCATCGTCGGCCTCGGCGGCGCGGCGTTCCCGACCTGGCGCAAGCTCCAGCTCCCGCCCGGCGTCGAGGTGGACGTCCTGGTCATCAACGGCGCTGAGTGCGAGCCGTACCTCACCTCCGACTACCGCACCATGCTGGCCGAGCCGCGCGCGATCCTCGAGGGCGCCGTGCTGATGGCCCGCATCCTCGGCGTGCGCGAGGTCGCGATCGGCGTCGAGTCCGACAAGCCCGACGCCGCGCGCGTGTTGGCGGCCGCGGCCGCGGCGCTGCCGGCCGAGGGCGTGTCCGTCCACGTGGACCTGGTGCAGACCCGCTACCCGCAGGGCGCCGAGCGCCAGCTCGTGTTCGCGCTCACCGGGCGCACGGTGCCCGCGAAGGCGCTTCCCAGCGCGGTGGGCGTGGTGGTGCAGAACGTCGCCACCGCCGCCGCCGTGCACGACGCCGTGCGCTACCGGAAGCCGCTGCTCGACCGCATCGTCACCGTGACCGGCCCGGGCGTGCGCGAGCCGCGCAACGTGCGCGTGCCGCTGGGCACGCTGCTCTCCGACCTGGTGAACTTCTGCGGTGGCGCCACCGACGACGCCACCCGCATCGTCGCGGGCGGGCCGATGATGGGGCGCGCGCTGCCGCGCCTCGACATCCCGGTCACCAAGGGCCTGAACGGGCTGGTGCTGCTCACCGGCAAGGGTCCGTTCGAGGACGGCTATGGCCCGTGCATCCAGTGCGGGCGCTGCATCGCCGTGTGTCCGCTCGGGCTCGAGCCCGACCAGGTCTCGGTGCGCGTGGAGGCCGGCAAGGTGCTCGACAGCGCGCCCTACGGCGCCGAGGAGTGCTACGAGTGCGGCTCCTGCAGCTTCGTGTGCCCCTCGGAGCGGCCGCTCGTCCAGTTCATGCAGGTCGCCAAGGCCTCGCTGCGCCGGCAGCGCGAGACGCGGAGCCCGCGATGAGCGAGATGCCCGCGGCCGCGCCGCGCACCTTCGTCGTCACGCCGGGCCCGCACATCCGCGTGGCACAGACCACCGCGAGCATCATGTGGTGGGTGAACGCGTCGCTCGCGCCCGCCGCGCTGTGGGGCGTGCTCGTGTTCGGACCGCGGGCGCTGGCCGTGATCCTCGCGTCGGTGGCGGGCGCGCTGGCCGCGGAGTGGCTGGGCAACCGCGCCATGCACCGCAAGCAGACGATCGGCGACGGCAGCGCCGCGTGCACCGGGCTGCTGCTCGCGCTCACCCTGCCCCCGCTGGTGCCGTGGTGGGCCGCGCTGCTGGGCGGCGCGTTCGCGGTGCTGCTCGGCAAGACCATCTTCGGCGGCCTCGGCTTCAACCTGTTCAACCCGGCGCTCATCGGGCGCGCCTTCATGATGGCGACCTTCCCGGTGGCGATGACCGCGGGCTGGTCCGCGCCGCTGGCGTGGCTGCCGCGCCCGCTCGACGCGGTGACGACGGCCACGCCGCTCGGCGCGCTCAAGGAGCACGGGCTCGAGGCCGCGGTGAAGCTCATCAGCGGGCCCGGTGGCATCCAGGGCCTCGCGCTCGGCCTCAGGCCCGGCTCGATCGGCGAGGTCTCGGTGCTGCTGGTGGCGCTCGGCGCGGCGGCGCTGCTCGCGCGCGGGATCATCACGCTCGCGATCCCGCTCAGCGTGATCGCCGGCACCCTGCTGGTGACCGCGTTCTCGGGCGCGCCGTGGCTCCACCTGCTGGGCGGGGGCCTGTGGCTGGGCGCGTTCTTCATGGCCACCGACTACGTCACCTCGCCGGTCACGCGCGGCGGGCAGATCGTGTTCGGCCTCGTGATCGGCGTGCTCACCGGCGTCATCCGGCTGTGGGGCGGCTACCCGGAGGGCATCTGCTACGCCATCCTGATCGCGAACGCGCTGGTGCCCGCCTTGAACCTGTGGTTCCGGGTGCGCCGCGTGCCGGAAGCGGGGAGCCCGTCGTGAGTGCCCCGCTCCGCCCGCTGCCGAAGCTCGGCCCGGCCGAGATCCTGCGCATCGTCGCCTCGATGACGGTGGCGTGCCTGGTCGGCGCGGCGGTGCTGGGCGCGGTGTTCATGGCCACCGATCGCTACCGCGCCGCGGCCGTGCTGCGCGGCGAGCGCACGGCGATTCGCGACATGCTGGCGCTCGACTCGACCGCGACGCTGGTCGAGGTGAAGCAGTTCCTGGCGCCCGAGCGCCGCCAGGTGGTCTACCGCGCCGCCCCGCTGGGCGCGGAAGACGCGCCGGGGCGCGAGGTGGCGTTCACGCTCGATGGCCGGCTGGCGGGAGAGAGGGACGTGGCGGGTGGCGCGCCGCTCGCCGAAGGGCTGGTCCCGCTCGGGCGCATGTTCGTCGCGAAGCGCGCGGGGATCCCCGCCGGCTTCGTCGTCGAGGGGGAGAGCCGCGGCTTCAAGAAGCGCATCCGCATGTTCGTCGCGCTCCGGCCCGACTTCAGCGTCGCCGACATGCGCGTGATCGAGCACGAGGAGGATCCCGGGCTCGGCGCCGAGGTGGCGACGCCGTGGTTCCGCGGCCAGTTCACGGGGCGCACCGCCGACGAGGTCGCGAAGCTCGACGTGACGAAGGACCCGATGCCCGAGGACTGGCGCGCCGCGCTGCGGGCGATGGCGAAGCGCTCGCCCGGCGGCCCGGCGCGCCACGCCGCGCTGCTGCCGCGCGAGCGCGCGAAGCCGATCTACGCGGTGACCGGCGCCACCATCTCGAGCCGCGCGGTCACCGACGGGGTGCGCGCCACGGTGGACCACTTCCGCCGCCGCTGGGCGTTGCTCGAGCCGCACCTGGGAGGGCTGCGATGAGCACCGTGCTGCTGCCCGGGCCCGCGCCGACGGCCCGCCAGCTCATCCTGAACGGCATCTTCGCCGAGAACCCGGTGTTCCGGCTGGCCTTGAGCCTGTGTCCGGCGGTGGCGGTCACCAACACGGTGGCGAACGGCCTGCTGCTGGGCGTGGCGGTGCTGCTGGTGCAGGTGCTCTCGAGCGTCACGGTGACGCTGGTGCGGAGCTTCATCCACCCGCGCGTGCGAATCCCGGTCTACACCATCATCATCGCGGTGTGGGTGAGCGCCATCGACATGACGCTCGCCGCCTTCACGCCCGCGCTGTACGCGCAGGTGGGGCTCTACGTGAAGCTCATCGTGGCGTTCGCCATCATCATCTCGCGGCTCGAGGTGTTCGCCTCGCGCCAGCCGCTGGTCCCGAGCTTCTTCGACGCGCTCGGCATGGGGCTGGGCTTCCTGTTCGCGCTGGTGGTGATCGGCGCGATGCGCGAGCTGCTGGGGGCCGGCTCGCTCGCCGGCATCGCGCTCGCGCCGGGCAGGCCGCTCCTGTTCTTCGCGCTGCCGGCCGGCGGGTTCTTCTCGATCGCGCTGCTGATGGCGCTGTTCAACTGGGTCGAGCGGCGCACGACCGGCAAGTCCACCGCCGGGGGCGGGGGAGGGACGCACGGTGTCTAGGATGTGCACGGTGTCCAGGTCGCGCACGCTGTCGGGGACCCTGCTGCTCGCGGCCGCGCTCTCGCTCGCCGCCGCCGCGGTGCGGGCCGACACGCGCCTGCTTTCCGCGCGCGTGGTGACGCCGGACCGGCTGGCGCTCCGCTTCTCGGCGCCGCTCGAGCGCACCGACCCGGCGAACTTCCGCTTCACCACGGCGCAGGCGCCCGACGTGCCGATCGCGGTGACGGCGGTGCGCCGCGCCGAAGGGGACCGCGTGATGCTCACGCTGGGCCAGAAGCTCTCGGGCTCCGAGCACTACCGGCTGGAGATCGCCGATCCGCCGATCTCGCGCGACGTCAGGCCCTCGACCTGGGCGCTGCTCGTCACGGTCCTGCTCTCCTCGGCGCTCATCAACAACTTCGTGTTCACGCGCTATCTGGGCCTGTGCATCTTCTTCGGCGTCTCGAAGAAGCGCGACACCTCGCTCGGCATGGGCGCCACCTTCACCATGGTCATGGTCTTCACCGCCATGGTGTCGTGGGCCATCGATTCCTTCGTGCTGCGCCTGCTCCACCTGTCGTTTCTACAGATCCTGGTGTTCATCGGGACGGTGGCGTTCGTCGTGCAGTTCCTGGACACCATGCTGCGCAAGACCCACCCCGGGCTCCACCGGCGGTTCGGGATCTACCTCATGCTCATCACCACGAACTGCATCATCCTGGCGGTGCCGCTGCTGAACGCGCAGGGCAGCGCGGGGCCGCTCGAGTCGTTCGCGCTCGCGCTCGGCTCGGGCGGGGGCTTCGCGCTGGCGCTGTTCCTGATGTCGTGCGCCCGCGAGCGCATGGAGCTGGCGCGCGTGCCGGCGCCGTTCCGGGGTCTGCCCATCGCGTTCGCGCTCACCGGGCTGTTCGCGCTGGCGTTCATGGGCTTCTCGGGCCTGGACTTCTTCCGCTAGGAGCGCGCGATGGAACCGCAGGCGCTGGGCATCGTCCTCTGGGGGCTGGCGTTCTTCGGCCTGCTCGGGCTGGTGTTCGGCTTCGCGCTGGCCGCCGCGGCGGCCAAGTTCCAGGTGCCGGTGAACCCGCTGGTCGAGCGCGTGCGCGACCGGCTCCCCTCCGCGAACTGCGGGGCGTGCGGCTTCGCCGGCTGCCAGGTCTACGCCGAGGCGGTGGTGGAGCGGGCCGAAGTGTCGCCCGACCTGTGCATCCCGGGCCGCCAGCCGGTGGCGTCCGCGGTGGCCGAGCTGACCGGCAAGGCCGCCGGCAGCGTGGTGGACCGCATCGTCGTCCTGCGCTGCCACGGCACCTCGGCCTACGCGAAGGACGAAGCGGAGTACGCCGGCATCCCGACCTGCGCCGCGGCGTCGCTGGTGTTCGGCGGTCCCAGGGCGTGCAAGAACGGCTGCCTGGGGCTCAGCGACTGCGTGCTGGTGTGCCCGTTCGACGCCCTCCACCTGGGGCCCGAGGGCATCCCGGTGGTGGACGCCGAGGCCTGCACCGGCTGCGGGCTGTGCGTGGCCGCCTGCCCCAAGGACCTGTTCGAGTTGTATCCTCGCGCCCACCGCATCGAGCTCTCGTGCGTGGCGCGCGACAAGCAGAGCGTGGTGCGCGCCGCCTGCATGGTGGGTTGCATCCTGTGCCGCAAGTGCGTCGCGAAGTGTCCGGCCGAGGCCATCACCTGGGACGGCCGGACGATCGTCATAGACCATGAGAAGTGCCTGGCCTACGGCCCTTCCTGCAACGAGGCCTGCGTGGACATCTGCCCCAGCACGATCCTGCATCGTGTCGGACAGCGCCCGCGGCCCGAGGTGGCGGAGCCGGTGGCCGCGGAGGTGTGAGCGACATGGAGAGCGGAGCGAATGCGCCCCCGGCATCCCGCGGGGCCGCCGAGGCCCGGCCGGCGAAGACGTCCGTGGTCTTCGCCCTGGTGGGCAGCGGCGGCGACGGCGTGGCGGTGCTCGGCGACCTGATGCTGTGGATGGCCGCGCACCAGGGCCTCTACGGGATGATGGTGCAGTCCTACGGCCCGCAGATCCGCGGCGGCGAGTCGGCCGCCATCGTGCGGATCGCGACCGACGAGGTGCTCTACGAGGGGGAGGAGGTGGACGTGCTGCTGTGCTTCCGCCTCTCGGACCTCGCCCGCTTCCAGGGATCGGTGCGGCTCAACGAGACCAGCACCGCGATCCTCGAGGCCAGCGAGGAGGGCACGCTCCCCGAGTGGCTGGGGCGCGCCGGCGGCGAGCCGCTGCGCTACCCGTTCGCCACCATCCAGGACGGGCAGGTGGTGCCGGGCGATCCCAAGAACATGCTGGCGCTGGGCCTGCTGTGCCGCGGGCTCGGCTGGGCGCCCGGCCTGGCGCACGCGGCGCTCGAGCACCGCTTCGGGCACCGCCCGCAGGTGCTGGCCAGGGACGTCGCGGCCCTGGATCGCGCCTTCGCGACCAGGGACGTGCCGGCGCTGCCCCGGCTGGCCGGCCACGGCGTGCCGCTGGCGGTCGAAAGCGGCAACGAGGCGGTGGCGCGCGGCGCGATGGACGCCGGACTGCGCTTCTTCGCCGGCTACCCGATCACGCCGTCCTCCGAGGTCATGGAGACCCTGATTGACGAGCTGCCCGGACGCGGCGGGCGCGTGGTACAGGCCGAGGACGAGATCGCCGCGCTCGGCATGGTGGTGGGATCGAGCTTCGGCGGCGTGCCGGCGATGACCGCGACCAGCGGCCCCGGGCTCTCGCTCATGACCGAGATGATGGGCCTCTCCAGCATGGCCGAGGTGCCGAGCGTGATCGTGGACTGCCAGCGCGCCGGCCCGGCCACCGGGATGCCCTCGCGCACCGAGCAGAGCGACCTCTACCACGCGCTCTACGGCGGCCACGGGGACTTCCCGCGCGTCGTGCTCGGCGTGTTCGACGTCGTGCACGCGCGCGACATCATGCACAAGGCCTTTCACGTCTCCGAGACCTGGCAGATCCCGGTGCTGGTGCTCTCCGACGCCTACATCGCGCAGCGCCGCCAGATCCGCGACCCCGTCGTCGAGACCCGCGAGCTGCCGCGGCGCAAGCGCTGGACCGCGGGCGACGGGCCGGTGCGCTTCTCGATCGAGCACGTGACCTCGCCGTTCCGCGTGCCGGGCACGCCCGGCGGGCAGTACATGGCGGCCGGTCTGGAGCACACGCCCGACGGTGCCCCGACCGCCGACGGCGACTGGCACGAGCGCATGAACCGCAGGCGGTTCCAGAAGCTCGAGGCCATCGCCGCCGCGACCGGCGGCTGGTACCGCACGCTCGGCGAGGGCGACGCGCCGCGGGGCGTCATCGCGTGGGGCAGCCAGTACGGCCTGCTGCGCGAATGGGTGCGGGAGCACCAGGAGTACCGCGTGTTCCTGCCCGAGATCCTCCTGCCGTTCCCGCTCGCGGCCCTCACCGAGTGGCGCCGGGGGCTGGAGTCCCTGACGGTGGTCGAGCTGAGCTACCAGGGCCAGCTCCACCGCATGCTATCTTCGCTCACCGACATGAACGGAGTGGGCAGCGTCGCCCGCAGCGGCGGGCTTCCGCTCTCCCTGAAGGAACTCGCGCGGCGCCTCGAGGAGGCCCGGCCATGAACCCCAAGGACTATCGTTCCGCACTCGCGCCGGTGTGGTGCTCCGGCTGCGGTGACTTCGGCGTGCTCAAGGGCCTGACCCAGGCGCTCAGCGATCTCGACGTGCAGCCCGAGAAACTCGGGGTGGTCTCGGGCATCGGCTGCTCGAGCCGGCTGGTCGGCTACCTGAACGCGTATTCGTTCAACAGCATCCACGGGCGTGCGCTTCCCATCGCGACCGGGCTCAAGCTCGCGCGGCCCGACCTCACCGTGGTGGTCGTGGGCGGCGACGGCGATGGCTTCAGCATCGGCCTCGGGCATGTGCCGCACGCCGCCCGTCGCGACGTCGACATCACCTACGCCGTGATGGACAACGGCATCTACGGGCTCACCAAGGGCCAGGCCTCGCCCACCACCGAGGTCGAGGTCAAGCGCGACATGGGCCTGGCGGGCGTTGAGGAGCGCCCCATCAACCCGGTGCTGCTCACGCTCAGCGCCGGCTGCGGTTTCGTGGCGCGCACGCACGCCGGGAACCTGCCGCACCTGCGGAGGATGCTGCGCGAGGCCATCCAGTATCCCGGGTTCGCATTCGTCCACATCCTGGCAGCCTGCGCGACCTACCAGATACCTGGCTACGCCGAGAAGCTCTACCAGCGCTGCGAGATGCTGCCGGATGACTACGACCCCGCCGACTACGCGGCCGCGACCGCCGTGGCGATCGGCGACGGTTTCAGACTCGGCGTCCTCTACCGGCGCCCGGTCGAGCAGAAGCTGGCGACGGCGGTCGAAAAGGCTCTGGGCCGCGCGGGCATCTGGCCGCCGGCGGACTCCGCGACCGGGGCCGATGAGACCGCCCCGGGTGACCGCAGCTGAGCCGCGAACCCCGAGGCCCCCTTTCCACGACGGAGCACCGCCCCGCACGCGCATGGCCGCGCTTCTGCCCGGCGCGGGGGCCGATCTGTCTCGTGAAGTTCCACCTCTGGATCCGATGACGGAGGCAGCATGGCGCAGACGGCGGTCGCCGGCGTGCACCCGCAGCGCAGGAACCTGTTCGAGCAGCTCGCCGGCCTCCAGCGCGCGTTCTGGATGGTCAACATCATGGAGATGTTCGAGCGGCTCGCCTACTACGGCGTGCGCGTCGTCATCCCCATCTACATCGCGCAGGCCGACGAGATCCACGGCCTCCACTTCACGCAGACCGAGAAGGGCTTCATCTTCATGCTGTGGGCGCTGGTGCAGACCGGCGTCCCGGTGTTCTCGGGAGGCTTCGCCGACCGCTACGGCTACAAGCGCACCATCGCGGTCTCGATCGCGATCAAGATCGCCGGCTACCTGCTCATGGCCATGCAGCGGGACTTCTGGCCGTTCACCTTCGGCTGCCTGACGCTCGCGTTCGGCACCGCGATCTTCAAGCCCGGCGTGCAGGGGACGCTGGTGCGCACGCTCACCCTCGAGACCTCCTCGATCGGCTGGGGCACGTTCTACATGCTGGTCAACGTCGGCGGGTTCCTGGGGCCCCCGCTCGCGCACTTCCTCTACGGCTGGTCCTGGCCCACCGTGTTCTTCGGCTGCGCCGTCATCGTCTCGCTCAACTTCGTCATGCTGTTCACGTACAAGGAGGTTCCGGCCGGCGGTGACCAGAGCGGTGGTGTGCTCAAGGTGGCCGCGACGACGTTCAAGAACCTCCTCCGGCCGCGGCTCTTCGTGTTCATCCTCGTCATGTCGGGCTTCTGGTTCATGTTCATGCAGCTCTTCGACATGCTGCCGAACTTCATCGTGGACTGGGTGGACTCCTCCGCGATCGTGAAGAGCCTGCACCTGCCCGCGATGTTCACCGTGCAGACCCCGCGCGGCACCATGATCACGCAGGAGTGGCTCATCAACGCGAACTCCGGGCTCATCGTGCTGTCGGTGGTGTTCGTGTCGTGGCTGGTCTCGCGGATGCGCCGCGTGCACTCGATCCTGGTCGGCATCGTCATCGCCTCGCTCGGCCTGGTCGCCGCCGGGTTCACCATGTCGGGCTGGCTCTGCATCCTCGGCATCCTGTGCTTCTCGATCGGCGAGATGCTCTCCGCGCCCAAGATGAACGACTACCTCGGCGTCATCGCGCCCGAGGGCCAGAAGGCGCTCTACATGGGCTACGCCAACATGCCGGTGGCGTTCGGCTGGGCCTACGGCTCGATCATGGGCGGGCAGGCCTACGACCGGATGGGGGACAAGGCGAACCTGGCGCTGCACTACCTCGCGGAGCACTTCCACATCACCTCGGGGGTGGCGAGGACCGAGGCGATGGTGAGGCTTCAGGAGATCGCGCACCTGGACGCCGTGCAGGCCACGAACCTGCTGTGGAGCACCTACCACCCGTACCGGCTCTGGTACCAGTTCGCGGCGATCGGCATCGCCTCGGCGATCGGGATCTTCTTCTACGCGCGCTGGGCGAAGAAGTTCGAGTCGCCGGAGGTGTGAGCCACGGCGCTCGCATGACCGCCCACTTCATCCTCTACGTCGCGGACCAGGAGCGGAGCACCGCGTTCTACGCCGCGGTGCTCGCGCGCGCCCCGCGGCTGCACGTGCCGGGGATGACCGAGTTCGACCTGGCGGACGGCGCGGTGCTGGGGCTGATGCCCGAGACGGGGGTGAGGCGCCTGCCGGGCGCCGCCCCCTCCTTCGCCGATCACCGCATCACGACCCACCGTGCAGTCGCCGCGTGCGGGCCGGCCTCGACCCTGACGAAGTAAAGCCCGGGCGCGAGCGGGGCGCCGGACTCGTCGCGCGGCTCGAGGTCGGCCTGCGTGAAGCCGGCACCGCGCATGCCCAGATCCCGCGACGCGACGCGGCGGCCAGTGATGTCCACGACCGCGATGCGCACGCTCGCGCGTTCGGGCAGGGCGAACGCGAGCCGCGCCGGGCCGCTCGAGGGTGACGGCCACGGCCCGCTCAGCGCGAGATTCGCCGGCCGCGCCGCATGCGGCACGTCTACGGCGGTCTTCGAGCTCGGCACCAGCGTCAGGCCGATCGAGAAGCTCCCGTCGCCGGACAGCTCGACCTCCTCGGTGAGCGCGAGGTTGCGGCGGTTCCAGCCGGCGTAGGCCGGGCTGGCGTTGAAGGTGGTCCCGCCGAGGTTGACGATGACGCCGCCGCCGGCCGAGTTCTGCAGCCAGTAGCGTCCGGCCCCGAGGTCGAGGTTGCTCGACAGGTGGTCGTGGCCGTGGAGCGCGAGGTCGAGCGGGTTGGGGGAGAGCCCGAGCCGCACGTAGAGCGGGCCGCTCACGGTCTCGACGTAGCCGGCGGAAACGTCGTAGCTCCCGTTCCAGGTCACGACGTCCTTCACCACCTTGCCGTCCGGGCTCGTGAACCGCCAGCCGCCGGGGATGGCGCTCGCGGCGTAGACGGCGTCGGCGTAGGTGCCGCCATTCATCTCCTTGAACGCGGAGCAGCGGTTGGCGCTCCCCCCGGTCAGTTCCTCCTCGCCGGGCGCCGAGGGGTTGGTGTAGGGCGCGCCGACGATGACCTCGGCGTCCTGCGCGGCCGCGTCGTACGCGCAGGCCAGCACGCAGCGGCCACCGTACTTCTCGAACGCCAGGAACACGCGGTCGTTCTTCACCACGTACTCGTTCTCGCCGTCCCAGTCGAGGTCGGCGGCGAGCGTCGCGACCGCGCGGCCCTGCGCGCCAGTCCGCACGTCGTTCGCCCACTGGTCGGCGGCCACGAACAGCCCGGCGCCGCGCGCGTGGTTCTGCAGCCGCAGCGCCCAGGTGTTGACGCCGTCCCAGGTCGCGTCCGGGTAGAGCCACGCCCCGTAGCAGTTCGAGTCGGTGTAGTTCTGGTTGTCCTCCTCGTGCCAGGCGGTCTCGTAGATCATGGCGAGGTAGCTGTGGCGCGCGAGGTCGCGCAGACGGCCGGCGGGGGCGGCGCCGATCGCCTGCCAGGTGTCGTAGAGCAGGGTGCCCGGCGTGTTCAGGTCGCCGTGCTTCTTCCCGCTCGGGAGCGGCGGCCCATCGTTCGCCGGCGTGGCGCCGCGCGCGTGGTAGTCGCCCTGCGGGCCGGTGATCACGGGCACCAGGTCGTAGAAGCTCTGCTCGTTCCCGGGGAAGCCGGCGTTGCTGTTGTAGTACCAGTAGTGGTACGCGTCCTCGGAGGAGTGCTTGAGGTACTCGTAGGTCTGGAGCGTCAGGTCGTAGCGGGTGCCGTGATCCACCACGAACGCCGCCGGGTTCGCCAGCGCGCCCGCGAGCAGATCCCTCAGATTCGAGACGGTGATCCACGGGTGGTTCGCGGCCCAGCGGACGGTGTTGTGGTACTGGTTCGGGTTGTTGTTGGGCACCGGCACGCCGCCCACCGGGTCGAACGACTTGCCCGCCAGTGCCTCCCAGTCGTCGAACACCACGACGATCTCGCTCGAACCGCCGTAGAGCGCCTTCTGGAGCAGGCTGAAGCGCGTGTCCATCACCATCCCCGAATCCCAGTTGCCGAACTTCGCCTGGTCCTCGCGGTCGTTGATCATGAAACAGTAGACACCGTTGATGCGGTGCACCTTGTGCCGGTAGCCGGCGTCGGGCGTGCAGCTCTCGCCGGGGTAGAACCACCAGTGCAGGTGCGTGACCTCGTCCAGGTAGGTGGCCGGGTAGGGGCTGGCGGCGAGGTCCTCGAAGGTACGGCCGTCGAGCGGCGAGAGCCCGGTGTCCTGCGAGCGGATGACGCGCTCCGGCGTGTGCATCACCTTCGCCTGCGCGGCGCTCACGCCGTAGCAGACCTGGTTCAGGCTGTCGGTGAAGGCGAGCGCGGCGGCGTTCACCGGTCCCTCGAAGTACGGCATGATGTGCTCCGCCAGCACGCCGCCGATGAGCGAGCCTTTCTGCGGGTCGTTCACGAACTGCCGCACGCGCGCGATGAAGCTCGGTCCGTCCTGCGGGTCGGACGCCCCGCCCGACGTCGCCGCCCAGTTGCACGCCATGGTCAGCGTGCCACTGGGGTGGATGTTGAGCGGCACGCGGAACATCTCGTGGGTATCGAGCGTGCGCAGGAAGCCGGTCCCGCCCGAGATGCCGGTGCTGGCCTGCGAGTCGTAGATGTGGACGCCCACGTCGCCCGCCTTGTTCACCGACTGGTTGCCGTGCGCGATGCTCGCGTACCACACCCGCCCCGCGGTATCGCTCGAGGCGATCCCCCCGTTCAGGAACCCGTCCGAGCAGCCGCGGTCCTGATCCACGAACGCGTCGGCGAGCTTGCTGCCGCCCGGGCAGCTCGAAGTCCCCCCGTCCTTCGTGGTGAACGGCTGGAAGTAGAGCGTGCGCGATCCGTCCCAGCCGGCGGCGATCAGCGCCGAGCGCTTGATCCCGAACTCCACCGCGTCGAGCTGGCTGTCGAAGTGGGAGCCGAGGTAGGCGTTCGTGACGTTCGTGAAGTTCTTGTCGTAGATCCCGTAGTCGGTCCCGTAGAGCGTGCCCGACTGGTAGACGTTGACGCACAGCTCCCACGGGCGGTCGGTCTGGCAGTCCACGAAGTCGGGGAAGTAGCTCTGCCCGCCCGGTGCCGCGTCGATGGCGAGGTAGAGATCGAGCGCGGTGGTCTCGGCGCCGAGTGCCAGGTCGTAGAAGTCCACGCGGAAGAACAGGCTGTCGCCCTGCGCGCGCTGGTAGAACGCCACCAGGTCCCGCGAGTCGTCGTAGCCGTCGTGATAGAGGTAGGTCTGGTCCGCGCTCCCGGCGTCGTCCAGCGCCTTGAGGTCCGCGTGGGTCCAGTCCTGGAACTCCTCGTACCAGGTGACGCCCGCGCGGTCGGTGCCGATGGCCGGGCCCGGTCCGATGGTGATGGGGCCGGCCGCGGCGACGGAAGCGAGCGCGGCGACGGCGATCAGGCAGACGAGGGCGCGGCGCAGGGGGCGGGCGACCAGCGAAGATGCGGCTTCAGGGTCGGGACGCGCGGCGGCACGGGACACGGTCGGGCTCCTCGTCGATGCCAAAAGCAGGATGCGAGCCCGGATATTCTACCGGTCGCGCGCCCCTCGCCCCAATGCGCCCATCGAGCCATGCGCGCGGGGGACCCGCCTCCGGCAGGGGCCCGCCGAGGCGACGCGCACCGGCCGTGCCGCTACAGCCCCCAGGCCAGGCCCCAGTTGACCTTGAACTGGCTGTAGCCGGGCAGGTGGTGGTACTTGAGCTCGATGAAGTTGTCGAGCCGGCTGGTGAGCACAAACGAGGTCCCGGCGAGCGCCGCGAGGCCACCTTTCATCACCGAGTCGCTCGCGTGCCTCAAGCCCAGCGACGGCGCGTTCACCTCGTTGGTGATGAAGTGGAGCCCGAACCCGCCGCCCACGTAAGGGTGCCAGCCACCGGTGCGGAAGCTGTAGCGCGCGTCCACGCCGAGCGTGGCGTCGCGTCGCGAGGTGCGGATGCCGAAGGTCTCGACCGTCGAGCTGTTGCGCCAGTACTCGACCGCGGGCATCAGCTCGAAGCCCTCGACGAGCTGAGCGGAGCGCAGCCGGACGCGCACGCCGAGCCCGGAGAACGAGCTCTGGCCCTGCTGCATGACGGTGGAGGTCATGCCGTCCACGCCCGCGATGGTGCCGGCGCGCGCCAGCGCTGCGGAGATGACGAGGAGGAAGAAGACGAAGAACAGCCGGAGGGCGCTGCGCATGTCGGACTCCTTGGGGATCCTTCCCCGGAATGACGTCCCGTGTCTTCGCCCGGACCGTCGCTGGTCCGGGCTCTGGGGAGCCGCGGCGGCACTATAGAACGCGCCCGGGGGCGGGCGCCACGGCAATCGGCATCGGCAGGGCGCCCGGCCCCGGCCGCTCAGTCGCCCGGGCGGATGCGGTAGCGCACCAGCCGCGACTTGAGCCAGCGCACCCCGACCAGGTCGTGGAGCCCGCGCCACAGGCGGTTCCCGACCCCGTACTTCGAGACGCCGTGGCGCCGCGGCCGGTGCGAGAGCCGCACCTCGACCAGCCGCGCGCCGCGGAACACGCACAGCGCGGGCAGGAAGCGGTGCACCCCCACGAACATCGGGATGCCCTCGAGAGCCGCGCGCCGGTAGGCCTTGAACGAGCAGCCGATGTCGGTCACCGGGTCGCCGAGGACCCGGCGCCGGAACCCATTCGCGATGCGCGAGGAAACGATGCGCAGCCACGAGTCCCGGCGCTCCGCGCGGATCCCCGAGACCACGTCGGCGCCCTCGAGCGCCGCCAGCACGCGCGGCAGGTCGGCCGGGTCGTTCTGGAGGTCGGCATCGAGCGTCACGAGGATGGCGCCGCGCGCGCGGGAGAAGCCCGCGGCGAGCGCCGCGCTCTGGCCGGCGTTGACCTCGAGCCGCACCGCCCGCACGCGCGGGTCGCGCGCCGCCTCGGTCGCGATGCGCTGCGCCGTGCCGTCGGTGCTGCCGTCGTCCACCAGCACGATCTCGTAGGTGCGGCCCGTCACGGCGAGCGCCGCGCGCAGCTCGGCGAACAGCGGGTCGAGGCTCTCGGCCTCGTTGTAGGCCGGGACGACGACGGAGATCTCGGGGTCGGGTGGCGGCGCGCTCATGGGACTCGGCAGGATTGCAGAACCGCGCGCGAGGGGCCAGCGGATTCGTTCTGCGGATCCGTCCCGCGAGTTTGCCTCGCGGACCGATCTCGCGCGGCGTTCCGCGGCGTTCCGTCCTTGGTCCTCGCCGCGTGCTGTGCTAGGAATCTGCGTCATGCCTGCGGCTTCCGTCCTGAGCCCGCCCATACTGCCCGGCCGGGGCCGCGCGCGCCGGCGCCGGATCCTCGCGCTCGAGCAGCTCGCGCTCGATTTCGGGCCGCCCCGGCCGCGCTGGAGCCTGTCGCGCCTGGTCGAGCGCTCGCCGCACCGCGGGCGCATCCTCGAGCGCGTCGAGTTCGTACGGCGCTTCTTCCCGGAGATCGAGGGCTGGACGGTGCGCGTGGGGCTGGCGCAGAAGCGCGGCGTGCTGGGCTGGGGCTCGCTCGACCCGGAGAAGCCGGGCATCTGGGTGCGCCCGCGGCGGCTCTCGTACTTCACCATCGCGCACGAGCTGACGCACCTGCTCCAGGCGCGCGGCCTGGTGCCGCGCGGCGAGCGGGCGTGCGACCTGTGGGCGCTGGCGCGCTCGCCGCTCCTGATCGACAAGCCGCCCGGCTACCTGCGCGTGCCGCCGGCGCTGCGGCGCCGCAGCCGGCTCGAGGCGCGCCTGGCGAAGTTCCTGTGCGAGGCGGCGCGCCGCGCCATCGCCGCGCGCGAGGTGGGGGACCGCCGCTACCTCGTGCGCTTCGAGCACGCGGTCACCGCGTCGCTCGCCGACGGTGCCGCGCATGGTGGTTGAGCCGCGGCACATCCGCGTGGCCGCGGCGGTGGTGTGGCGCGAGGGGCGGCTGCTCTTCACGCGCCGGCCGCCGGGCGGGCCACTGGGCCTGCTGTGGGAGTTCCCGGGCGGCAAGCTCGAGCCCGGCGAGACTCCCGAGCGCGCGCTCACGCGCGAGCTGCGCGAGGAGCTGGGCGTGACGGCGCGGCCGCTCGAGGTGCTGGCGGTCGAGCGCCACGACTACGACCACGGGCTCTCGGTCGAGATCTCGTTCGTGCGCTGCGAGCTCGATTCGCTCGCCTTCGTGCCGGGCGTCGAAGTGCACGAAGTGCGCTGGGCCGCGCCCGCCGAAGTGGATCCGTCCGATGTACTGGAAGGCGACCGCGCCTTCCTCGCGCGCCTGGCCGCGGGCGGTGCGGGCGCGCACGGATAGGAAGGGGACATGGCTCTACCCGAAGGACTCAAGTTCCTGCAGTTCGGCTTCTGGGTCGTGCACGCGCTCTCGATCTGGCTGGTGTGGTCGTGGGCCTACCGCAAGGGCCGCGCCGACGAGCGTCGCGCCCGGCAGATCCGGGAGCTGGAACAGGGCCGGCGCTGACCGCGGCGGGTCCGCCGCTCGAGACGCGTGCGGGCTGGCAGTGCGCGTGGACGTCGCACGCCGCCTCGGTTAGCGTGCCGGGACCCGCGGTGCACGGCCACCAGCGGGCACGCGACATCTGGACCGATCGAAGGGAGAGTGCGGGGAATGGCTGGAGCGGCGCGTTTCAAGGACCGCGTGGTGCTGGTCACCGGGGCGAGTAGCGGGATCGGCCGCGCGTGCGCGCGGGCGCGGGGGCGGGGGGGGGCGGCGGTGGTGGCGGCCGGCCGGCGCAGGGCGCGGCTGGACGAGGGCGTGGG
>CAYHRW010000024.1:0-18184 GCA_964359105.1 uncultured bacterium | reverse complement strand
ACCTGGGCGGCAGCGGGCTGGGCGCCGCTGCTGATGCCCGCGCTGGGCTGGCACGCCTACTACGCGCTGTTCGGGATGCTGGGCGCGTGGCTCCTGGCGGGCGCGTGGCTGGCGCGCCGCCCGGCGCCGGCGCTCGGGGCGGTGGCGCTGCTCGCGGCGCTCGGTCCGGTGCACGCCGCCACGCCCTCGCGCGACTGGGGCGACGCGTGGTACCAACGCCGCGCCGCCGAGTTCGTGGACTTCATGCGGCGCGACCTGGCGCGCCTGCATCCGTCGTTCCCGCCGCACAGCCGGCTGTGGTTCCGCGACGTCCCGAGCAACGTGGGCTTCATCACCGGCGATGCCCCCGCGCTGCGCGTGTGGTACGGCGATCCGACGCTCCGCGGCGGGCTGTTCGGCGCGTTCCGCGCGCGCGCGGCCGGCGCGCCGCCCGGTCCCGACTGGTTCTTCCGCTACGACAGCACCGCGGGCTGGGTGGAGATCCGGCCGGCGGGGGAGGACCCGGCGCGGCGCGCGCGCGATCCGCGCTGGCGCACCGACCACGAGATCCTGGCGGTGACGCTGGCGCGCGGCGGCGACTGGGCCGCGACCGCCGCGGCGTACGCCACGCTGGCGCGCGCCTTCCCCGGCGACGCCGACTACGCCTACTATGCGGGGCTCGCGGCGCTGGCGCAGGGCGACTCGGCGGCGGCCGGGACCTGGCTGGTGCGGGCGGCGGCGCTGCCGTCGGCCGACGCGGAGATTCGCGCCGCCGCGCGCCCGTTCGCGCGCGGGCCGTCGCGCGCGGGATCGCGACGCCGCGCCGGAGCCGCTGATCCCTAGCAGCACGATGGCCGCGGCGGTCGCGGCCGCAACCGCAGGCACCTGGAGGCAGGCCCATGGGCAAGCGCATCGAGTTCGACGACGCGGCGCGTGGCGCGCTGCGGCGCGGCGTGGAGCAGCTCGCCGGCGCCGTGCGCGTGACCCTGGGTCCGCGCGGGCGCAACGTGGTCATCGACCACGGCGGCGGCCTCCCGACCATCACGAACGACGGCGTCACCATCGCGCGCGAGATCGAGCTGGCCGACCCGTTCGAGAACATGGGCGTGAAGCTGGCCCGGGAGGTGGCGCTCAAGACCGGAGAGATCGCGGGGGACGGCACGACGACCGCGACGGTGCTGGCGCACAGCATCGTGAGCCGCGGGCTGCAGGCGGTCGCGGCCGGGCACAACCCCGTGGCGGTGAAGCGCGGCATCGAGCGCGCGGTGGAGGCGGTCGTCGAAGAGCTGGCGCGGCGCTCGCGCCCGGTGAGCGGGCGCGCCGACGTGGCGCGCGTGGCCACCATCAGCGCGGGCGACGAGGGCATCGGCGCGCAGGTGGCCGAGGCCATGGACCGCGTCGGCCGTCACGGCGTCATCACGGTCGAGGAGGGGCGCGGCATGGAGACCACGCTCGACCTGGTCGAGGGCGTGCGCTTCGAGCGCGGCTACCTGTCGCCCTACTTCATCACCCGCGCCGAGACCATGGAGGCCGTGCTCGAGAACCCGCTGATCCTGCTGAGCGACCTCAAGCTCTCGAGCGTGAACGAGCTGCTGCCCGTGCTCGAGCACGCCGCGCGCGCCGGGCGCGGGGCGCTCATCGTGGCCGACGACGTCGAGGCCGAGCCGCTCGCCACGCTGGTGGTGAACCGGCTGCGCGGCACCGTGGCGTCGGTGGCGGTCAGGGCGCCGGAGTTCGGTGACCGCCGCCGCGGCCTGCTCGAAGACCTCGCCGTGCTCACCGGGGCGCGGCTGTTCGCGAGCGACCTGGGCCGTACGCTCGAGCGGTTCGCGCCCGCGGACTTCGGGCGCGCGCGCCGCGTGGTGGTGGAGCGCGACCACACCACCGTGATCGAGGGCGGCGGGCGGCCGGAGGAGATCCGCGAACGAATCGCCGCGCTCACCCGCGCGCTGGCCGAGAGCGACGCCGGGTCCGAGCGCGAGTGGCTGCGCGAGCGGCTCGGCCGCCTCACCGGCGGCGTGGTGGTGATCCGGGTGGGCGCGGCCACCGAGGTCGAGATGACCGAGCGCCGTGCGCGCGTCGAGGACGCGCTGGCCGCGACCCGCGCCGCGGTCGAGGAGGGCGTGGTCACGGGCGGCGGCGTGGCGCTGCTGCGCGCGCGCCGCGCGCTCGAGCAGCTCGAGCTCAAGGGCGACGAGTGGGTGGGGCGCGACATCGTGAGCGCCGCGCTCGAGGAGCCGCTGCGCTGGATCGCCGCCAACGCGGGCGAGGACGGCCCGCTGGCCGTGGAGCGCGTGCTGCGGGGCGAGGGCGCGTTCGGCTTCGACGCGATGGCAGGGGCCTACCGGGACCTCGACGACGCCGGCATCATGGACCCGGCCAAGGTGGTGCGCTGCGCGCTCCAGAACGCCGCCAGCATCGGCGCGATGGTGCTCACCACCGACGCGATCGTGGTGGAGAGCAAGCCGGACGAGCCCGGGTCGGAGTCCGAGCCTCCCGGCGCGTGAGCGTGGATCAGCGCCGCGTCCCGGGGCTCGAGCAGCGCACGCGCCTCCTCCGACTGCGCGGGCACCGGCCGCAGCCGGCTGCCGCGGTCGCGGCGCAGCGCCCAGGCCAGCACCGCCGCGCACAGCCCGCATTCGCCGTCGTAGAACACGACGAGTGCCGGGAGCCCCGCGCTCACGGCAGGCCGGGCGGCCGCTCGACGGGGAAGGGACGGATGGCGGCGACCGCGCCGGCGCCGGCGACCGCGAGCGCCGTGCCCGGCTCGCACGCCTCGTGCGCGAGCACCGCGAGCGCCACCCAGCCCGGGTCCCCGGGCGCCGCGCTGGTGGCGCGGCCGGCGGACGCGCCGGCGCGCGTGACGTCGGCCGGGACCGCGGGCGGCGCTCCTTCGCCTTCGAGCAGCACCAGGCGGCGGCGCACGCTGCGGTAGGTGACGAGCCGCATGAGCGCCTCCTGCCCGGTGTAGCAGCCCTTGGCCAGGTGCACCTCGCGCGCGAGGCCGACCTCGAAGGGGTTGAAGTCCCCGGCGATCTCGTGGCCGTGGCGCGACAGCCCGGCGCGGATGCGGCGTGCCTCGGCGAGCGGACCCGCCGGCGGGAATGCGTCCCCATGCGCGGCGCCCGCCCGCACCTCGAGCACGAATCCCGGCTCGGCGGCGGCGGCCAGCGGTGCGCCGTCCCGCTCCATCAGCGCGCCGGGCGCGGGGGTCCCACCACCCGCGGGCACGCGGCGCACGGTCCGCCCGGCCGAGAGGTCGGCGAGGCGCACGTCCTCGCGGAAGACGTGGCGGTCGAGATAAGCGGCCAGCTCGCCCGCGGGCGCGTCGTCGCGCAGGAGCCACACCGCGCTGTCGCCCGTCACCGCGGCCACCGCGCGGTGGAGCAGCCGGCCGCGGAAGTCGCAGAACAGCGTGGCGCGCGCCTGTCCCGGCGCGAGGTCGGCGAGCGACGCGGTCGAGAGGCGGTGGAGCAGGCCGAGCGCGTCGCGCCCCGCGAGGCGCAGCACCGTGCAGGCGGCGGCCCCGGCGGAGGCTTCGGAGGTTCCCACGCGGCCCAGCTTAGCGGACGCACGCGGTAGCGCAACCCGCCCCCGGATGATAGATTGCGGCGTCCTCCCGAACCTCCACGCGAGGCCCCGCATGACTGTCGAGACCCTCACCGAGCTGCTCCGCACCCTGGTCGAGATCCCGAGCGAGACCGGCCACGAGGCCGCCATCACCGACTGGCTGCTCGCGCGGCTGGCGAAGCGCGCCACCGGCGAGTGCCTGCGCTCGGGGAACTCGCTGGTGTGGCGCGGGCCCCGGCGCGGGCGCGGCCTGGTGGTGCTGGCCGGGCACGTGGACACCGTGCCCGCGAACGGGAACGCCGGGGCGAAGCTGCGCGACGGCCGGCTCTACGGCCTGGGCGCGACCGACATGAAGGGCGGCGACGCGGTGATGCTGGCGCTGCTCGAGAGCCTCGACCCGGCGGCGCTGCGCCACGATCTGGCGGCCGTGTTCTACGACGCCGAGGAGGGGCCGGTCGAGGGCAACGGGCTGCGCCGCCTGCTGGGCGAGATGCCGTGGCTGCGCGAATCACGCCTCGCGGTGCTGCTCGAGCCCACCGACTGCAAGGTCGAGATGGGCTGCAACGGCGTGATGAACGCCGAGGTGCGCGTGACCGGGAAGAGCGCGCACAGCGCACGCCCCTGGATCGGCGTCAACGCCATCGAGCGCGCGGCCGGCTGGCTCGCGGAGGTCACGCGGTTCCCGGTGACCCCGGTCTCCGTGCAGGGGATCGAGTTCCGCGAGACGCTCCAGGTCACGCTGCTGCGGGCCGGGCGCGCGAAGAACGTGGTGCCCGACGAGCTGGTGGCGAACCTCAACTACCGCTTCACGCCCGACCGCACGGTGGCCGAGGCCGAGCAGCGGCTGCGCGCGCTGGTGCCCGCGGACTTCGAGTTCCGGATCGCCGATCGCGCCGAGCCCGGCCGGATCTCCCTGGATCGGCCGGAGGTGCGCGAGTTCGTCGAGCGCTTCGGGCTCGAGGTGGCGGGCAAGCAGGGCTGGACCGACGTGGCGCAGTTCAGCGCGGCCGGTATCCCGGCGTTCAACTTCGGCCCCGGCCTGCCCGATCTGTGCCACCAGGTCGAGGAGTACTGTCCCGTCGCGAACCTGGGACGCGCCTACGACTGCCTGGCCCGCTTCCTCTCCGAGGACGACGCGTGAGCCCGAAGTCGCCGGCGGCCGGCGTGACCCCGGCCCCGTTGAACCCGCTGCTCACCGGCGGCGCCGAGTACCCGTTCGTCACGCTGGACCGCAAGGCGCGCGAGCTGGTGCCGGCGGGTCTCAAGCCCATCGTCTTCAGCATCGGCGACCCGCGCGAGGAGACCCCGGAGTTCATCCGCGAGACCCTGAAGCGCGCGGTGACGCCGGTCTCGAGCTACCCGACCGTGCCCGGCCAGCCCGAGCTGCGCGCCGCTTTCACCGGCTGGTTCGGGCGGCGCTTCGGCGTCACGCTCGACCCCGAGACCCAGGTGCTGCCGGCGAACGGCACCAAGGAGGCGGTGTTCCTGATGGCGCTCGCCGTCGTGGGCCGCGACGGGGCCGATCCGCGCCGCACCGTGGTGATCCCGGCGCCGGCCTACCCGGTCTACGAGGCCGGCGCGCGCTTCGCCGGCGCCGAGCCGTACTTCGCGCCGCTGCGGTCGGAGGACGGCTGGCGCTTCGACCCCGGCAGCGTGCCGGAAGAGGTGTGGCGCCGCACCGCGCTGCTGTGGCTCAACAGCCCGCACAACCCGACCGGCGCCACGCTCGAGAAGCCGGCGATGGAGGAGGTCGCGGCGCTGGCGCGGCGGCACGGCTTCTGGGTGGCGGCCGACGAGGCCTACGCCGAGCTGTGGTTCGAGAACCCGCCCCACTCGATGCTGGAGTGCGGGCTCGAGAACGTGGTGGCGCTCCACACGCTCAGCAAGCGCTCGGCGATGACCGGCTACCGCTCCGGCTTCATCGCCGGCGACCCGCGCCTGATCGAGGCACTGCGCCGCTTCCGCCCGAACGTGGGCGTGGCCACTCCCGACTTCGTGCAGCGCGCCGCGATCGCGGCGTGGAGCGACGACGCGCACGCCGCCGAGCAGCGCGCGAGGTACGCCGCCAAGCGCGAGCTGTTCCTGGCCGAGTTCGCGCGCCGCGGCTGGAAGGTGGAGGCGAGCGGCGCGACGTTCTACCTGTGGCTCAGGGCCCCGGGCGGCGACGACGTGGCGTTCGTCGAGCGCCTGCTCCGGATCGGCCTGGTCGCGCTGCCGGGCTCGTACCTGGGCGCGCCCGGGACGGGCTACATCCGCTTCGCGCTGGTGCCGACGCTGGCCGAGTGCGGCGAGGCGGTCGAGCGCCTGCGCCGGGCCGGGGCGGAGCTCGGACGATGAGCGCGCTGCCGGTCGAGCGCTGGAAGGAGACCGTGACGGCCGCCTACGAAGGCCGCCTCGCGCTCGACGCACCCGAGGCGCGCGGCGCGGTCGAGGGCGCGGTGGCCGCGCTCGACGCCGGAACGCTGCGCGTGGCGGAGAAGGCCGGCGGCGAGTGGGTGACGCACGGCTGGCTCCAGCAGGCGCTCGCGCTCTACTTCCGCCAGCGGGTCTCGCGCACCATGGAAGTCGGCCCGTTCGAGTACCACGACAAGATCCCGCTCAAGCGGGACCTCGCCGCCGCGGGGGTGCGCGTGGTGCCGCCCGGGGTGGCGCGCTACGGCGCCTTCCTCGAGCCCGGCGCCATCCTGATGCCCGCCTACGTCAACATCGGCGCGCGCGTCGGCGAGGGCACGCTGGTGGACACCTGGGCCACGGTGGGCTCGTGCGCGCAGATCGGCAGGCGCGTGCACCTCTCGGGTGGCGTGGGGATCGGCGGCGTGCTCGAGCCGCCGCAGAGCCGCCCGGTCATCATCGAGGACGACTGCTTCATCGGCTCGCGCTCGATCGTGGTCGAGGGCGTGATCGTCGAGGAGGGTGCGGTGCTGGGCGCGGGCGTGGTGCTCACCTCCTCGACTCCGGTGGTGGACGTGACCGGCTCGAGCCCCGCGACCACGCGCGGCCGCATCCCGGCGCGCGCGGTGGTGATCCCCGGCGCCATCCCCAAGGAGTTCCCGGCCGGCTCCTTCGGCGTCCCGTGCGCGCTCGTCATCGGCCAGCGCAGCGCCTCCACCGATCTCAAGACCTCGCTCAACCAGGCGCTGCGCGAGCACGGGCTGGCGGTGTAGGCCGGAGCCGGCGTCGCGCGTGGGCCGTTGGCTTGACCGTCGCGACCCGGCCCCCCTAGACTCCGTGCGCCACATGCGAACGGGCTCCGCGGCGGCGGCGAGCCCGGGCTGGCGCGTCCGCCTTCATCGGGAGGCAGGGTTGGCCACGATCCGTCTGGAAGGCCTGTCGGTGTTCGGACATCACGGCGCGCGGCCGTACGAGAAGGAGGCGGGCCAGCGGCTCGAGGTGGATCTCGAGCTCGAGGCCCTCGACGACCGCGCCGAGCGGAGCGACCGGCTGGCCGACGCGGTGGACTACGACCGGCTCTACCAGACCGTGCGCGAGGTGGTCGAGGGTAAGAGCTACCACCTGCTCGAGGCGCTGGCGGCGGCCACTGCGGAAGCGGTGCTCGAGCGCTTCGCGGTCGGCCGGGTGAAGGTCAGGATCTCCAAGCAGAACCTGGGGTGGACCACCGGCGGGAGAGCGGTCATCGAGGTGGTCCGGGAGCGGCGCGCATGAGGGCCTTCGTCGGGCTCGGCTCGAACCTCGGGGAGCGCGAGGCCATGATCCGCCTGGCGCTCGACGACCTCGCCCGCCTGCCCGAGACGCGACTGGTGCGGGCCTCGTCGCTCTACGACACCGAGCCGGCGGGCGACGTGGACCAGCCCAACTTCCTGAACGCGGTGGCCCAGCTCGACACCGGGCTCGACGCGCGCCGGCTGCTGTGGAACCTGCTCCTGGTCGAGAAGCGCCTGGGGCGCGTCCGCACCCGCCGCTGGGGGCCGCGCGTGATCGACCTGGACCTGCTCCTCTACGGAGACGAGATCATCGAGGAGCCCGGCCTCCGGGTCCCGCATCCCGAGCTCGCGCGCCGCTCCTTCGTGCTGGTGCCGCTGGTGGAGCTCGACCCGCTCCTGGTCCACCCGGAGACGGGCGAGACCCTGCTCGCGCACCTGGCGCGACTCAAGACCCGGCCGCCGGTGAAGAAGGGCAGCAGGCTCTGGAACTGAACCGCGCGATGGACCGCGCCCTGGCGCCGCGCCCCGGCGCACGCTCCCCGGTGCGCCGGGCCCGCGCGGGGCGTCCGCCCGGGGCGGCGTGACCGGCATGACGGAGAACCGCTACGTCGTCATCGAGGGCGTGATCGGCGTGGGCAAGACCAGCCTGGCGAAGCTGCTCTCGGAGCGGCTGCAGGCGCGGCTGGTGCTGGAGGAGGTCGAGGAGAACCCGTTCCTCAAGGACTTCTACAGGGACCGCGCGCGGTTCGCGTTCCAGACCCAGATGCACTTCCTGTTCAGCCGCTACCAGCAGCAGCGCGGCCTCAGGCAGATGGAGCTGTTCAGCGAGCGCATGGTGTCCGACTACCTGTTCCAGAAGGACCGCGTCTTCGCCAGCCTGAACCTCTCCGACCGCGAGCTGGTGCTCTACGAGAAGCTGGTGGTCTGGCTGGAGCTGGACGTGCTGAAGCCGGACGTGGTGGTCTACCTGCAGGCCAGCCCGGACACGCTGATGGAGCGCATCGCGAAGCGGGCGCGGCCGTTCGAGAAGGACATGGAGCGCGAGTACATCCGGCAGCTCAACGAGGCCTACAATCACTTCTTCTTCCACTACGTGGACGCGCCGCTGCTGGTCGTGAACACCAACGGGATCGACTTCGTGAACAACACCGAGGATTTCGAGGACCTGCTCAGGCGCATCGTGTCGCACCGCCAGGGCACGGTCTACTACGCGCCGCTGGAACGTGGGAGCGCATCATGAGCGAGAAGGAAGCGATCCGGGCGCGCGCACCGCGCGCCAAGATCACGGCGCCGGCCGTGGTCGAGATGAAGCGGCGCGCCGAGCCCATCGTCGTCGTCACCGCCTACGATCATCCCACCGCGCGGATCGCCGACGAGGCGGGGGTGGAGATCCTGCTGGTGGGCGACAGCGTGGGCACGGTGCTGCTGGGCTACGAGAGCACGCTGCCGGTGACCATGGAGGACATCCTCCACCACACCCGCGCGGTCACCCGCGCGAAGACCGCGGCGCTGGTGGTGGCCGACATGCCCTTCATGTCCTACCAGGTGAGCGTGGAGCAGGCCGTGCTAAACGCCGGCCGGCTGGTGCAGGAGGGCGGCGCCGACGCGGTCAAGCTCGAGGGCGGCGAGCGCGTGGCCCCCGCGGTGCGGCGCATCGTCGAGATCGGCATCCCGGTGATGGGCCACCTGGGCCTCACGCCGCAGTCGGTGCTGGCGTTCGGCGGCTACAAGGTGCAGGCGCGCGGCGAGGCCGACCAGGAGCGGCTGGCGCGCGAGGCCAGGCTGCTCGAGGAGTGCGGCTGCTTCGCGCTCGTGCTCGAGGGCATCCCGGCGCGGCTGGGCCAGGCCGTGACGCGCGGGCTGGGCATCCCGACCATCGGCATCGGCGCTGGGGTCCAGTGCGACGGCCAGGTGCTGGTGAGCCACGACCTGCTCGGCCTGTTCCTCGGCCGGCAGCCGAAGTTCGTGCGGCGCTACGCCGAGCTCGCGGACGGCATGCGCGAGGCCTACGCGCGCTTCGTCGCCGACGTGAAGGCGCGGCGCTTCCCGGGCGACGCGGAGTCGTATTGAGAGCTGCGATCGCCTCCCGCTCCCCGGCCATGCGCCGCACCACCAGCCCCGCGCGGGTCCGAGACGCCGTGGCGCGCTGGAAGGCGGGCGGGAAGATCGTGGCGTTCGTTCCCACCATGGGCGCCATCCACGCGGGGCACCTGAGCCTGGTGGCGCGCGCGCGCGGCCCCGGGCGACGGGTGGTGGCGAGCATCTTCGTGAACCCGCTCCAGTTCGGGTCCGGTGAGGACTATCGCCGCTATCCGCGCCCCGTCGCGCGCGACCGGCGGCGGCTCGCCGCGGCGGGCGTGGACCTGTTGTGGGAGCCGCGCCAGCAGGAACTCTACCCGGAGGGACACAGGTCGCGCGCGCGCGTGCTGGAGCTGGGCGAGGTGCTCGAGGGGGCCTCGCGTCCCGGTCACTTCGAGGGCGTGACCACGGTGGTCCTGAAGCTCCTTGGCGTGGTGACGCCGGACGTGCTGTGGCTGGGGCAGAAGGACGCCCAGCAGGCGGTGGTGCTGGAGCGCATGGCGCGCGACTTCCTGCTCCCGGTGCGGGTGAAGCGTGCCCCCATCGTGCGCGAGCCGGACGGCCTGGCGATGTCCTCACGCAACGCGTACCTGTCGCCGGCGGAGCGCGCCCAGGCGGTCGCGCTGTGCCGCGGGCTGGAGGCGGCGCGCGAGTCCCTGGAGTCCGGCGAGCGCTCGGCCGCGGGCGTGAAGCGCCGGGTGCGCGCGGTGTGGGGCGGCTATCCGCTGGTGAGGGAGGACTACGTGGCGGTGGTGGACGCCCGCACGCTCGCGCCGGTGCGCGACACGCGCAGCGCGCGGCGCCTGCTGGTTGCGGTGGCCGCGGCGGTGGGCCCGGCGCGGCTCATCGACAACCTCGAGTGGTCGCCGCGATGACGCGCCACCGGCACCCCGGGACCACCGCGCTGGTGCTCGCCGCGGGGCAGGGCACGCGCATGAAGAGCGACCTCGCCAAGGTGCTCCATCCGATGGCGGGTCAGCCGCTGCTGGCCTACGTGCTGGGCACGCTGGACGAGCTGGGCGTGGGCCGGGTGCTGGTGGTGGTGGGCCACCAGCGCGAGCGGGTGATGGCGGCGTTCGCCGCGTCCGAGGTGGAGTGGGTGGTGCAGGCCGACCCGTGCGGCACCGGCCACGCGGTGCTCATGGCCGGGCCCGCGCTCGAGGGGTTCGAGGGCACGCTGCTCGTGGTGTGCGGCGATACGCCGCTCCTGCGCGCGCCCACCCTGCACGCGCTGCTCGAGGAGCACGCGGCGAGCGGGGCGGCGGTCACCGTGCTGTCCATGAAGGTCCCCGACCCGCGCGGCTACGGCCGCGTCCTGCGCGGCGCCGACGGCGGCATCGCCGGCATCGTCGAGGAGCGCGACGCCACCGGGGCACAGCGCGGGATCGCCGAGGTGAACTCGGGCATCTACGCGTTCCAGTACGCCGTGCTTGCCACCGCGCTCTCCGAGCTCGGCGCGCACAACGCGCAGGGCGAGCACTACCTGACCGACACCGTCGCGCTCATCGCCCGGCGCGGGCTCAAGACCGCCGTGGTCTGCGCGGAGGACTTTCGCGAGCTGCTCGGGATCAACACCGTCGAGCAGCTCGAGGAGGCCGAGCGCATCCACCGGGCGCTGCGCTCCGGGGAGACCCCGTGAGCCGGCAGCGCGCTCCGGAGCGGTTGTGGGCGCCCTGGCGCATGGCCTACATCCGGCGGGCCGGACAGCCGGCGGGCTGCCTGTTCTGCCGGGCCCGCCGGGCCCGCTCGGACCGCCCGGGCCTGGTGCTGGCGCGCCGCCCGCACGCGCTCCTGATGCTCAACCGGTTCCCGTACAACCCGGCCCACCTCATGGTGGCCGTGGCGCGCCATGCCGCCGAGTTCCACGAGCTGACGCCCGGCGAGCGGGGCGACCTGCTCGACCTGACCGGGCTTGCGGAGCGGGCGCTGGCGGCGGAATATCACCCGCACGGCGTGAACTACGGGGCCAACGTCGGCCGGGTGGCCGGTGCGGGCTACCCGGGCCACCTCCACCTGCACCTGGTGCCGCGCTGGGACGGGGACACGAACTTCATGCCCACCATCGCCGGGGTGCGCGTGCTGCCCGAGTCGCTCGCGCGGACGTGGGCGAGGCTCAGGAAGGCCATCCGGGCGATCGAGGCCCCGCGGTCCTCGGGCCGGGAACGGAGTGGACGTGGGCAGGGGCGGAGGGGCTGATCGGCCGACGCGGATCGCGATCGCGGTCCTCGGGGTCGTGGTGGCGGCGCTGGTGGTGTCGTGGGGGTGGGCGCGGTTCGCGCCGAAGCCGGGGCCGAAGAGGGCAGGGCGGGAGCACGCGGTGATCCGCGTGCAGGTGCTGAACGGCTCGGGCGAGGGCGGCATCGGCGGGAAGGTCGCGTCGTACCTGCGGGAGGGCGGATTCCACGTCGTGGACGTGAAGAACGCCGACCGCCAGGACTACTTCGCGACCGTGGTGGTCGCGAGGCGCGACGACCCCGCCGCCGCGCTGGCCGTGGCGCGCTACCTCGGCGGCCCGCCGGTGATCCGGCAGGCGTGGGGTTCGGATGTGGCGGAGGTCACGGTGGTGGTCGGCAGCGACCGCAGCCGGCTCCGCCTCGAGCAGTGACGCGGTTCCACAGCGAAGGAGGAAACGGTGTTCAACCTCGGCGGCGCGGAAATGGGAGTGCTGTTCATCATCGTCCTCTTGATCTTCGGTCCGAGCCAGATCCCGAAGCTGGCGCGCGGGCTCGGCCAGGCGATGCGCGAGTTCCGCAAGGCGCAGCACGAGATCACGGACGAGCTGAACCGTGACGAGACGGGCGGCGCTCCGGCCACGCCGCATCGGCCGGCGGACGCCAAGCCGCCCGAGAACAAGCCGCTCCAGTAGCCGGGCCCGGGCCTTTCGCGACCCGGGTCGCCGCGGCCTGGGTCCGGCCGGGAACGCGGACGCGGCGGGAGAGGGCTCCTCGCCGCTCCGGTGTCGGCCGGCGCCGCGGCCTGACCCCGAGGCCGGCGGGCGGAGCGGCGAGCTGCTCGAGACTCCCGGCGCTCCGGTGGCTGCGGACCTCAGCTACCGCTGATTGACGTAGCGGAGGTCCTCCACCTTCGCCTTCATGCGCAGGGCGCCGACCCAGCCGGCGAAGAACGACTGCTGGCGCCGGGTCAGGATCTCGGTCGAGATCTGGCCGCGCAGCTGCTGGTTGAGCAGCGTGTCGGGCGCCGCGTCGCGCCGGTCCACCCGCACGAAGTACCAGCCGGTCATCGCCTGGATCGGGCCCATGACTCTGCCCACCGGGGCGCCAAACGCGACGCCGGCCGCCTCGGGTGCGGTCGCGAGGCTCGGGTCGAGCCGCGCGCGCATCATGTCGCGCGCCACCACGGCCTCGAGGCCGGTGGCTGCGGCCGCGTCCTCGAGCGAGCGTCCCTGCGCGAGCGCCTGGGCGATCCGGTCTGCCTTCGGCTTCGCCAGCTTCACCCGGGCGTCGAGCTCGGCGAGCTGGCGGAGCGGCTCGCCGAGCTGCTCCTTCGGCATCGGGCCACCCTCGTGCCGGCCGGTGACCTCGACGATGGCGAACTCGTCCGAGCCCTCGAACACCGGGCTGACGGTGTGGAGCTTCGCGCCGAGGCCCCACTCGGTCGCCTCGGGCACGCCCGCCAGCGCCTGCGGCTGGGTCGTGGTGTCGAACCACCCGGTCCTGGTGGTGGGGAGGCCCTTCTCGAGCGCCGCCTTGCCCAGGCTCTTCAGGCCGGCCGCGCGGTCGCGCAGCTTCTTGAGCGTCTCGTATTGCTCGGTCAGCGTGCCCTCGCTGGCGCGCACCCGGATGACGATCTGGGCCACGCGCATGCTGGGTGTGCTCGAGATCGGGTCGGGCACGCGCTCGAGCAGCTTGAGGATGATGAAGCGCCCGCCGTCCTGGTAGGGGTCGCTCACGCCGCCGGGCTGGAGCGCGCCCATGTGCGGCCCGAGCTCGGGGCCGAACTCCGCGGGCTGGAACACGCGGTTGATGACGCCGCCCTGCTCGCGGTTGGGGCCCTCGGAGAAGTCGCGCGCGAGCTGGGCGAAATCCTCGCCCTTGCGGGCGCGGTCCACTAGGCTCTGGGCGAGCTGCCTGGCGACGCGCACGTCCTCGGGCGTGTACTTCCTGGGCACGGACAGCACCTCGAGCTCGACGCGCGGGCCGGTGGTGAAGCGGCCCCGCTGCTCGCGGTACACGCGCTCGATGTCGGCCGGCGTGGGCGCAGGGACCTTGGCCTGGACGTCCGGCGGCACCGCGACCACCGTGGCGGTGATCTTCTCGAAGCGGTCGCGGAACGCCTCCTGGAGCTCCGGCTGGCTCAGCTTGACGGAGGCCAGCAGGCGCTCCTCCAGCTTCCGCACCGGGAGCTGGTTCCGGATGACGGTCTCGAAGGCCGACCAGTTGTTGTTGGGGTTCTGCAGCGCGGCCTGGTACTTGGTCGGGTCGAACTTGCCGTCGGTCTGGAAGTCCGGGGATGCCGCGAGCGCCGCCGGGGGCTGGGTCTGGAGCGCCAGCAGCACCTCGCGGTCGTAGGCCCTGAGACCGAGCTCGCGCGCCAGCTGGCCGACCAGACGCTGCGTGAGGAGCGTCTGCCAGGCCTGCGTCTCGATGGCCTTCTCGTCGCGCTCCACCGGCTCGGTGCCCAGCCGGCGCTCGTAGGTCGCGCGCTGGTCGGCGACGGCGTTCTGCCAGTCCGCGCGCGTGATGGGCTCCCCGTTGACCACGCCCACCTCACCGCGCATCTGCGCGCCGCCCGTGGAATCGAACCCCATCCCGAACAGGAACACGAAGCCGCCGACGAAGGTGACGACGATGACGATGATGAGCACCCACCAGATGGCCTTGGTGCGCTTGTTGCCGCTGCGCAGGAATCGAAGCATGCAGAGCTCCCGGCTCGAGGCGAGGGATGACGATGGCAAAGGCGACCGGGGAGTCTAGCAGCCGCTTCCGGGCCGCACAACCTGCAGGCCCGCGATGCGCGCGCGCCGGGACCGGCGCCGGGGGCGCGTCAGGAAGGGGTCCGGACCCGCACGATCCATTGCCTGCGCGCGACGCGTGTGCTACCTGTCACCTCGCACACGGAATCCCGCCCGCGGAGGGTCGTTGAGCATGCGCAGCGAAACGCCGGGCCGCACGGTGGAACCCGAGACGCCACCCCGGCCGTTCTCCTGGCCCATCCAGGTGCTCGACGCGCTCGAGCAGGGGGTGGTCGCGCTCGACCGCGAGCGGCGCGTCACCTACAACAACCGCCGCATCGAGGAGCTGCTCGGCGCCGAGCCCGGCGCGCTGCTGGGCCTGCCCGGGGGCAGGGTGTTCCCCGGCGCCGACGCCCGCTGGCTCAAGGGCGCCTCGCGCGAGCCCCGGGATTTCCGGCTGGAGGCCGAGGGCCGCCAGGTCACCCTCAAGGCCGAGTCCCTGCCGCTGCGCGACGAGGACGGCGACCTGGTGGGCTCGGTGGTGCTGGCCGAGGCGATCTCCGAGACCGAAGAGGGCGAGTTCCAGAAGAAGATCGATCGCCTGGTCTCGCTGGGCGAGCTGTCGGCATACGTGGCCCACGAGATTCGCAACCCGCTGACCGGGATCCGCACCACGGTCCAGTTCGTCGGCTCCAAGCTCAAGCCCAACGACGCCCGGCGGGAGGACCTCGAAGACGTCATCAAGGAGCTCGACCGCATCGAGCAGATCATCACCGGGCTGCTCATGTTCGCCCGCCCGCCCGCTGCGCGACCGCAGCCGTGCGACGTGCGCCAGGTGCTGGACAAGACTCTGGACATGCTCGAGCTCCAGCTCGGGGACGCCCGGGTCAAGCTGTTCAAGGAGTACGCCGAGCTCGAGGACGAGATCCCGCAGGTCTACGCGGACCCGGACCTGACCCAGCAGGTGTTCCTGAACCTGTGCCTGAACGCCGTGCAGGCCATGCCGGAAGGCGGCGAGTTGCACGTCGCGGTGGGGGTGCGGCGCTACCGGACGCGGCGCTCGATGGTGGACGTGTCGTTCGGCGACACCGGGGTGGGGATCCCCAGGGACCTGATGGAGAAGATCTTCGACCCGTTCTTCACCACGCGTTCCATGGGGACCGGGCTCGGCCTCCCCATCTCGGTCCAGATCATGCGCGAGGTGGGGGGAGTCATCACGGCGAAGAACAACCCGGGCGGGGGCGCCACCCTGCGGGTCTCCTTCGCCATCCCGGCCGAGCCGCCCGGGCGGCCGGAGGAGTAGCGCGTGAAGGTCTCCGTGCTCGTGGTGGACGACGAGCTCCTGATCCGCAAGTCGCTGACGCGGGTGCTGCGGGAGAAGGGCTACGCCGTCGAGAGCGCCAGCACCGGCGCCGAGGGGCTCGAGAAGGTCACGGCGGTGCGGCCGCAGGTGATGATCCTCGACATGCGGCTCCCGGACACCGACGGCCTCTCGGTGCTGCGCCGCGTGCGCCAGGTGGACCCGCTGCTGCAGGTGATCGTCATCACCGCCTTCGGCGACGTGCAGTCCGCGGTGGACGCCATGAAGCTCGGGGCCTGCGACTTCCTGCGCAAGCCGTACGAGAAGGAGGATATCGAGCTCGCGGTGGAGGCCGCCGCCCGCACCTTCCGGCAGGCGAACGAGCTCGACATCTACCGGCGCAAGGCGTGGCGGCACTACTCGGGGGAGGAGATCATCGGGAACTCCCTCCCGATGCGCGAGGTCCGCGACCTCATCGAGAAGGTGGTGCGCAGCCAGGCGACCTCGGTGTTCATCACCGGGGAGAGCGGCACCGGCAAGGAACTGGTCGCCCGGGCCATCCACTACCGGAGCGACCGGGCGCAAGCCCCGCTCATGGAGGTGAACTGCTCCTCCTTCCAGGAGAGCCTGCTCGAGAACGAGCTGTTCGGGCACGAGAAGGGGGCCTTCACCGACGCCACCGACATCAAGAAGGGCCTGGTCGAGCTGTGCGACGGCGGCACGCTGTTCCTGGACGAGGTCGCCGACATGTCCATGGCCACGCAGGCCAAGCTCCTGCGTTTCATCGACTACCGCAATTTCAAGCGGGTCGGCGGGGCCGAGGACATCGCGGTGGACATCCGCATCGTGGCCGCCACGAACAAGGATCTCGAGAACGAGGTCCGGTCCGGCCGCTTCCGCAGCGATCTCTACTTCCGCCTCAAGGTGGTCAGCATCCACCTGTCGCCGCTGTGTGAGCGCGGCGACGACATCCTGCTGCTCGCCCGTCATTTCCTCCGCGAATTCTCGCGCAAGTTCCAGAAGGGATTCCGCGACATCGCGCCCGAGGCGGCGCCGCTGCTGCTGTCGTACCGCTGGCCCGGCAACGTGCGCGAGCTGCGCAACCTGATCGAGCGCGTCGTGCTCCTCGAGGAGGGTGACGCGCTCGAGATCGAGCACCTGCCCGCGGAGGTCGCGGGACGGCGCGTGGCGTCCGACCATTCGATCGCGCTCCCGACGCTCGCGCAGATCGAACAGGACCACATCGCGGAAGTGCTGCGGCTCACCGCGGGCAACAAGAGCCGCGCCGCGCGCGTCCTCGGCATCTCGCGCCAGGGACTGATCGAGAAGCTGCGCCGCACGCGCATGCTCGACGACGGCGGCGGTCGTCAAGTCTCTTGACACTCGCAAGGAAGTGGACACCGATTCGGAATCTACGCTCCGACAATCGCTTGCGCTCCTCGTGCAGCGTAATCCACCACGTTTTTGACACTTACGGCGGTTCCTCACAGCCTTCTCCACCACCGACGCGTCGGTCCCTGCCCCGGAGACGGTTTTTCATCTCTTTCACTCACAACTGATTGCGTCGTTCCGTCGTCGCCAGGTCCAGAGTCTGGCACGCACCCTGCTTCGTCCGTCAACGAGGCCACGTGGGGAGCTCGGGAGTTCCGCGTCGGGCCGAAGCGGCCGTGCAGTGCGCGGCCAACACCAGTGTCCCAGCGACGAGTTGGGGACTCTCCGAATCGGATCAAGACCGAGGAGGTGATTCGGAATGGCGAAGAAGAAGGCTGCGAAGAAGAAGGCCACGAAGAAGAAGGGCGCTGCCAAGAAGAAGAAGTAAGCAGGTCTCAGGACCTGGCACGTCCTCTGGGGATTGGTCGGCGCTCGAATGCCGGCCAATCCCCGATTGCTGAACCCACGACGCATCCCGATAAGGACCGATTGCTCATGCGCGCTCCGGCTGCCGCTTCCACGAAACCCACACGCTCGTGGGCGGATCCCTGGCCCGGCAATGACGCGCTCTCCCGGTCGGTGTCGCCGTCTGCGGCCGCGCCCATCGGGGGGACCTGTGAGGTGGGCTTCGGCCCGCATCTGGTCTTCGACGGCCATGGCTGTCCCGCGCGCCGTCTCGACGACCTCGACCGGATCTACGGGCTGCTCGACCGGCTCCCCGATCAGATCAAGATGACCAAGATCATGCCGCCCTACGTGTTCCGGCACGGCTCGCCGGGCGGGGTGGATGGGGGGCTGTCGGGCTTCGTGCTCATCGCAGAGAGCCACATCAGCATCCACACGTTCCCTGGCCGGCGCTTCGTCAACGTCGACGTGTTCTCGTGCGAGAACTTCGACGTGGAGACCGTGCTCGCCACGCTCAAGCGCGCGTTCGCGCCGCGGCGCGTCGAATGGAAGCTGCTCGACCGCGGCCGCGAGTTCCCGAAGAACATCGGCCCGTCGCGGGCCGCGGTGCTGCACGACCGCACCACGCTGGTGCGGGAGATGGGACTGGAGGCTTCGCGCTAGGGCTGGCCGACTTCCTCCAGTTATCCAGCGGCGGCCCGTCCACGGAAGGACGGGCCGTCCGCGCCACCCACCGCCGGTCCGTGCTGCCGCCCGACGTGCTATAGTACGTAGCTCACCGGCAGTGCCCCCCCCGGTCCGGGCGCGGTCGCCCGCGATCCCCGCGCCAGAGGCACCGTTGGCCGA
>CAYHRW010000023.1:0-18571 GCA_964359105.1 uncultured bacterium | reverse complement strand
CGCGCCGCCCCGATACCCGGGGCGTGCAGAATCCATGCGGGAGCCGTGCATTCCTCACGTCGCAGGCCCCGCTCCCCGGCACGTGAAGGCCCAAGCTAGCCTCCTGTCGCAGCATGAGTTCCGCGCCCGCGTGGCACATGCCTTGCGGAAAGGAACGGCAGGAACCACAGCGGGGGCCCGTCGTCCCCCGCCGCCGGAGGCTTTGCGATGAGGTGCGAGCGTGGCTTCACCCTGATCGAGACCCTGGTGGTCGTGACGATCGCCGGCGTGCTGCTGGCGTTCGGCATGCCGGCGTTCCTCGACTACCGCGAGGCGCTGCGGCAGAAGAGCGCGCGGGCCCAGGTCAGCGAGGACCTCTACATCGCCCGCCAGCTCGCGGTGACGCGCCATGCGCCGGTCATCGTGGCGTTCGGCACGCCGCCCGGCACCACCAACATCACCAGCTACACGATCCACGTGGACACCAACGGTGACGGGCTTGCCCAGTCCGGCGAGCGGCGCTTCGCCCGCGCGCTGCCCACGAACGTGAAGCTCTCGCAGGTCTCACTCACGCCCACCGACTCGCTCATCTTCGACGCCACCGGCATCCTCTACCCGGGCACGTCCGGCGGCTCGATCGTCATCGCCGGACGGGGCCGGGCCGACACGTTGCTGGTCTCGGCCGCCGGTGCGGTGTACCAGCGATGAGAGCGCGCGTCTTCTCCGCCCCGCGCGCGGCGCGGCGACCCACCGCCGCGGGCTTCACCCTGATCGAGCTGACCGTGGCCATGGTGGTGTTCGCGGTCGGAGCGCTCGCGCTCGCCGCGCTCATCCCGCTCGGCTCGAACCGCCAGGGCCAGGGCGGCCAGTTCACGCGCGCCTCGTCGCTGGCCGCGCGCGCCTGCGAGACGCTGCTCACCACGCCCTACGACGACCCCGACCTGGACCCCGGCGCGCACGACGACCCGGCCAATCCCTATCTGGGCCGCTACCACGTGCACTGGTCGGTCGAGGCCGACCAGCCCATCGCGGCCTGCAAGCGCATCACCGTCACCGTGACGCGCCCCGCGAGCAACTCGCCGGCGCTGTTGCGCGTCGTCATCGTCTCACCGCAGTCGGGAGGCTGAGCCATGAGGCCCTCCATCCGCACCGTCCGCACGCCCACCCGCGGCTTCACCCTGGTCGAGCTGATGATCTCGGTGGCGGTGATGGGCATCGTCATGCTCGCCATCTACGGGGCTTTCTTCAAGACCCAGCGCGCCGCCGACAGCGTGACCGGCGTGGTCACCGACCGCCAGAGCGCGCGCGCCGCGGTGCAGCTGCTCGAACGCGAGATCCGCATGGCGGGCTCGGGCTGGGGACGAAGCGTCGTGGTGGGCACCTCGAACGGCGCCGGGCATATCGACCTCAACCCCGTCAACTTCGGCTACGGCGGCCCGGATGCGAACGACACGCTGTCCATCGTCGGCGGCTGGGAAGCGAGCACCATGCTCGCCAACGGCATGCCGAACGCCAGCGCGGTCCTCAAGGTGAACGACACCTCCGGCTTCGCGGACGGGGACCTCCTGGTCATCACCGACGGCACCACCGCGGACATGTTCGAGGTCACGCAGGTGAACTCCCAGAGCCTCATCATCCAGCACAACCCGAGCTCGCCGTTCAACGACCCGGGCGGCCACAGCACCTGGCCGGGCACCGGCTACAACAGCGGCGCGCAGGTCTACAAGGTGACGTGGGTGGCCTACAAGGTGGACAGCACGAGCTACCGCAAGCCCGCGCTCATCCGCGCCCAGGTGGGCCGGGCTCCCCAGATCGCCGCCTACGACGTCTCCGGCTTCCGCGTCTACTACCAGATGCAGGACGGCTCGCTCACGCGCAACCCGGCGAGCCTGAACTTCGTCGCCCGGGTCCTCCCGGTCGTCTACACCCGCGCCCTGAGCCCCAACCGCGTCGCGCTCAACGACTCGGTGTGGGCTTCGATCCGGCCGCGCACGTTCTAGCCCGGGCTAACAGGAGAGACCGCCATGCTTCCCAGCCCCCACATCAAGATCGTCCACAGCGAGCGAGGGATGGTGCTCGTGGCCGCCGTCCTGTTCGTGGTGCTGGCGACCGTGCTCACCGCGGCCTTCATGGCCACCACCACCGGCGAGCGCGAGGTCTCGGGCAACGTCCACGTCGCCAAGGCCGCGCTCTACTCGGCGGATGCCGGGGTGCGGACGGCGCAGCAGGTGCTGGCGAACATGGCCAGCTTCAAGCTCGACAGCCTGTGCGCCATCCAGTCGGGCACCGGCGGCCCGGTGATCACCCAGCCGCAGAACCTGTTCCCGGCCGGCGGCATGCCGGCGAGCGCCAGCGACCCGCCCTTCACGGCCAGCGCCAGCATCGCGTTCTCAGACAGCGACCTCACTCCCCAGGCCCAGGTCTACAACTACCGCTACTCGATCACCGCGAGCGGCCAGCGCGGCGTGTTCGGCTCGCGGCGCGTGATGAGCTCGGGCATCCTGCGGGTGAGCGCGGCGCGCGGCACCTTCGCCGACTACCTGATGTTCACGCAGCTCCACCTGACGCCGAGCGGTCAGCCGATCTGGTTCACCTCGTCCACCAACTTCGACGGGCGCGTGCACTCGAATGGCGAATTCCGCTTCGCCTACCAGCCCAGCTTCCAGGACCTGGTGACGAGCGTGAACACGCAGGCCTGGTACTTCAACCAGGGCAACCCGCTCGAGCTCGCCGCGAACAAGAACGGCACCATCGACGTGCCGAACTTCTACGGCGGATTCACCCGCGGCGCGGCCTCCGTGACCCTGCCGCCCAATTCCTTCAACCAGCAGAACGCCGCGCTGGGCGAGCCGGTCACGGGCGGCGCGCCGAGCAACTCGCGGATCAACCAGATCCTCGGCACGGGCAACGGCAACAACCCGCCACCCAACGACATCTACCTGCCCAACTCGGGCGGCGGCGTGATCGGCGGTCTCTACATCCAGGGCACGCTCGACCAGGTCGTCGCCCGTGCCGACACCACCGGCAAGCAGTACTACGTCATGCGCCAGGGCGGCACGACCAAGACCGTCACGGTGGACATGGCCCACAACCTGACGCTGGTCACGGTGGGCTCGACCACCACGACCTACACGGGGGTCCCGCACGGGATCATGTACGTGAACAGCGGCAGCATCTCCGACCTGCGCGGGCCCGACCGCGTGAGCGGGGTGCCGCAGCCCGCACTTTCCAACGGCACGCAGCTGCTCATCGCCGCCACCGGCGACGTGGTGCTGCAGGGCGACGTGGTGACGCACGACTACACCTACGGCAACAGCGTGCTCGGCATCTACTCGAGCGGGGGCAGCGTGCGCGTCGGCTCGAGCGCGCCCAACGACATGTACCTCGACGCCTACGTGATGGCGACCGGCTCCACCGGCTCGTTCACGGTGGACGGCTACGCCAGCGGCTCGCCGCGCGGCACCTTCCACCTGCGCGGCGGCATGGTGACCCAGTACTACGGCCCGTTCGGCACGTTCAACCAGTCGGGACAGCAGGTGAGCGGCTACGCCCGCGACTTCCGCTACGACCGCCGCGGGCTGGTCCCACCCTACTACCCGACCACCCCCATCTTCGTCGCGGACGCGCCGGTCCCGCGGACGCTGGTCTGGAAGGAGCTGTGATGAAGAGCCCGAACTGGATGACGGTGGTCATGGTCGCGATCGTGGTGCTGACCCTCGGCCTCATCGGATACGAGCGCTTCGCGCGTCGCGGTGCGACGCCGGCGACCCCGGCGAGCGCGACCGGGCGAGACGCGGGTGCGCAGCCGGGCGCGGCCAGCTCGGGCGCCATGCGCCAGCCGCCCGCGCAGCAGCCCACGGTGCCTTCGAAGCCGGGACCTCCGATGATCAACTGAAGCCTGCCCCCTTCTGGGACCGGACGGCCGGCGTGCACCATGGGCGCCGGCCGCTCCGTTTGTGGCCGCGGCCCTCCCCCGGACCTCCCGGCAGCGGCGCACCCGACGCGCGCACCTCCACGCGCCCCGACGCCCGCTCATCCGCGCCCCGGCCGGCTTGCACATCCGCGCGTTCCGGGTAGAGTGCCCGCCGCTTCCCCACGGGCCCGCCGCAGGGCCCGCCGGCGTCACCCGCACCGACTTCCCGGCAGGCGCATGAAGGTCCTCCAATCCGGCGGTTTCCAGCACCATCCCCTGATGCGGCTCACCCTGGGCCTCGCGCTGCTCCTGCTCGCGGGCTTCTGGGTGACGAACCTCGCGCTCTACTTCCGCCACATGAGCCTCGACCCGGCGAGCGTGGCGAGCTACTACCGCGGCAGCGACGCCGAGTTCATGCCGCCGCGCTCGGCCGAGAGCATGCTCGAGGTCACGCACATGCACCTGGCGACGTTCGCGCTGGTGCTGCTGCTGCTGACCCACCTCCTGATCTTCGCCCCGCTGCGCACCGGGGCGAAGGCGGCGTTCGTGGTCATCGCGTTCCTCTCGGCGCTGCTCTCCGAGGCCGCCGGCTGGATGACGCGTTTCTGGCACCCGGGCTTCGCCGCGCTCAAGGTGACGATGTTCGTGCTGTTCCAGGGCACGCTGCTCTTGCTCATCGTCGGGCTCGGCGTGTTCCTCGCCGCCGCCGAACGGCTCCGCCGCCGCCGTCACGCCGCGCGCCACCGCCCCCGCGAGGGGTCGCACCGGGAAGGACGGACCCCGCGCTGATCCGCGGGTCACGGAACCGTTGAGAATCCTCCTCCGCCGGCTCCATCCGGCCTCTGCGGGGGACCGGCCGTGACGCAGGAAGCGCGCACCGCGTGTGGCGGCGGCGCCACAGCCTGGCGCCGCAGGCGGTGCGCGGCCGGCCGGCACGCGGCCCAACGGCTTGCGCCGCAACGGACCTTTCGCGCCGGCCCGCGTGGCATGCGCCGTGCATTTGGGACGGACGACGACGCATCCGAACCACGCCAGGAGGACGCCATGCGCTTCGACGCATTCACGCACCGGGGAGTCCGGATTCTCCTGCTCGCCGTCTTCGCGCTCGTGCTGGCCGCGCCCGCGGCGGACGCGGGCCATCGGGGCCGGGTCAGGTACAAGGGCCACGGCCCCTACGTCCACCGCCCGCGCGTGGTGCACACCTACGCGTACCGGCCGGTCTACGTGGAGCGCTACTCCTGCTCCGGCCCGGCGTTCGCCGGCTTCCTGGGCGGGCTGGTGCTGGGCGCCGCCATCTCGAACGCCTCACCGGTCTACCAGCCCGACTACGCCTACTACGACCCGTACTGTCACCAGCGGTTCGCGTCTCTGGACCTCTACCACGGGCACTTCGGCCGCCACCATCACCCGCGCGTGGTGCACGTGATCGAGGTGGACAGCGGGCGTCACGTGGACACGCGCACCTGGGACGACGGCCGCTGGGTGAGCCGCGGCGACTGGGACGACGAGGACGACGACGACTAGATGACGTGACGTGCGGGTCCGCCCACGCGCGGTTGGAGACGGGGAGCGTCCAGGGCTGCGCAGCGGATCCGCCGAACACGACGGGCGGCATCGAGAGATGCCGCCCGTTCGTGTCTCGGCGCCGTCTACGCCGCGAGCAGCTCCTGCGACTCCACCGGGACCTCCTCGGCCGCGAGGACCCGGGTCACGCTGTCGGTGCCGGGCATCGGGTCCCAGATCTCTTCGGCCGACTCCGGGACCGGCGTGCCGTCGGGGCGCATCAGCACGCGGCAGTGCGGGCGCCGCGGGTCGGCGTGATTCGGGCTGATCGCCAGCACCACGTGGTTCGACCCGGTGTGGAGCACCGAGCCCGCCGGGTAGAGGCCCACGGTCTTGACCAGCGCCCACAGCACCGCCGGGTCGAACTGCACGCGCGCCGGCCCCAGCAGGTTCTGGAGCGCTTCGAACGGCGACAGCGGACGCTTCTGGTACGCGCGGTGCGCGGTCATCGCGTCGAACACGTCGGCCACCGCCACGATACGCGACATCGCCGCCTGCCCCCACGCGTGCGCCACGTCCGGGTATCCGGTGCGGTCGAAGTTCATGTGGTGCTCGAGGCACACGCGCATCGAATCGAGCGTGAGCCCCGTGAGCCCCGGCATGCGGAACATCATCTTCACGCCCTCGAGCGGGTGCCGGCGGATCATCGCCCATTCGTTCGCGTCGAGCTTGCCGGGCTTGCGCAGCACTTCGCCCGGCACCGCGACCTTCCCGATGTCGTGGAGCAGCGCGGCCACGCCGAGGTCGGCGAGCGTCTGGCGCTTGAGCCCCAGCGACTGGCCCATGCTCACCGAGAGCACGCTTACGTTCACGCAGTGGGCGTAGGTGTATTCGTCGTGGTCCTTGAGCGCGGTGAGACCCACGATCGAGTACTCGTTCTTCATGATGCTGTCCACCACCGGCTGCACCAGGCGCTTGGCCTGACGCAGGTCGGGGCGGCCGGTCTGCGCGGCGCGCAGCACGACCTTCTTCGTGCCGAGCACCGCGCGCCAGAACACGCGCTTGGCGCGCCCCCGCTCGCTCGCCGGCTCGTGCTCCGCGTCGAGCGTGCGCACCAGGTCCTCGCGGTCGAGGTCCAGCGCGCGCACCGGCACGATGTGCTCGACGCTGGCCTCGACGGCGGCCTCGGGCAGCCGCTCCGCCATCGCCGGGTCCTCGGCGGCCATGAAGAGCTGGAGGAAGCGCTCCGTCTCGGCGGCGTTGACGCCGTGGAGGAAGCGCACGCCGCCCAGCTCGCGGCGCTCGAACTCGCCCATCAGGGCGTGGTAGACGGCGAGCAGCGAGGCGTGCGCCTTGATCCGCACGCCGTTCAGGTAGAAGTAATCGGCGACCACCGCGAGCGCGACCTCGTCTTCGTCCTCGAGCGCGCGCAGCAGCAGGGTCATGAAGTCCTGGAGCTGGCGCCGGAAGGCCTCGTTCGAGACGTCGTGCGTGCGCGCGGTGCGCAGCAGCGCGGAGAAACGCACCAGGAACGCCGGCCCGATGGTGGCGAGCCGCTCGCCCTCCGGCGCGGGCTGCGCGCCGCCCGGATGCAGCGCGGCGTCAGGCACGGCCCTCGAACCCCGCGAGCGCGTCCTCGCACGCCTTGCGCACGGGCGCGCGCTTCGAGCGCGCACCGCGCTCCAGCACGGCGCGGGCGAGTGGCGTGCCGACGCGCGCCAGGCAGCGCGCCACCGCCTGGCGGTGCACCTCCTGGAAGCGCGAGAGCCAGTTGCCGCGGTGGAGCTCCGCTTCGAGCGCCGGCACGACCTCGTCGCCGCCGGTGGCGGCGAGCGTCGAGTAGACGGCACGTCGCTCCTCGAGCGGCCGCTGCTCGAACTCCGGATCCACCAGGAAGGTGAGCATGAGGTTCGAGGTCTTCTCGTCGCGCGCGATCGAGAGATGGTGGAGCACCGAGCAGAACATGCGCGTGTCGGCGCCCTCGAGCATGTTAAGGAGCAGCGGCCGCGCCACGGCGAGATCGGCCTGGCCCAGCGCGGCGACCACCTCCTGCCGCACGCGCGGCTCGGGGTGGCGGAGCGCCACCTGGAGCAGGCCGATGATCTGGTTGCCACCGATCCAGCCCAGGATGTGCACGACGTTGCGCACCACGTACCAGCGCGGGTCCGAGAGCCACGGCGCGAGCCGCTCCGGGTTGTCCCGGCACAGGTGCGCGATCGCCTCGGCGAGCACGCGGCGGGTCTTCCGCTGCTGGCTCTCGGCGAGCGTGAGGTTGAGCCAGTCCACCCCGGGATCGCCCAGCTCCTTCGCGAACTCCACGAACTCGGCGACCGCGGCGGAGTCCTGCTGATCGAGGCGCTCCACCGCGCCCGCGATCGAGATGGGCTGGAACAGCTCCTGCGTGAAGGTCTCGACCGACCACTCGCCCTCGCAGCGCCGCAGCAGCGCGAGCGTCTCGCGCGCCTCGGCCCACGCGCCGTGCGTGATGGCCTGGCCCAGCACGCGCGGCAGGAAGCGCGACAGCTCCCCGCGGTCCGCGGGAGCGCTCTCGGCGTGCACGAACGCGCTCGCCACCGCGATGGTGGCGGTGATGAGGTCCACCTGGTGCTCGGCGTGGTACTCGCGCAGGAAGCGCTGGGTCTCGCCGGGCGCCAGCGATTCAAGCTCCTCGAAGCCGGCTTCGACCTCGACCGTGCTGTCCCCGGTGCTCCAGTCGTCGGAGCGCCCGCCCGCCGGACCGCCGGCGCCGGCCCCCGCCGGGGCCTCCCCGCCCTCCTCCTCGGCAGCCACGAACGACGGCCACGGCGCGGGCTCCTGTCCCTCCTGTCCCTCGACCGGGGCCCCGGCGCCGACGTCGCCCTCGGCGGGCACGTAGTCCACCTCGATGTGGGGGAGATGCGTCTCCCACAGCAGGGTCACCAAGTCGTTGTCGCCGATGTTCTGACCCGTGACCTGGAGGATGGCGTCGAGGAAGGCCTCGACCTCCTGCGCCTCGACCCCGGGCAAGAAGGTCAGCGCGTGGATGCCGTCGCGGTAGAAGGCGAGCGCCAGGTTGTCGTCGCGCGAGCGGGCAGGGTAGAGCGACGCGTCCTCGAAGAACACGTCGTCGGAGCTGAACTTGAAGGTGACCCCGCCGTGCTCGTCGAGCAGCCGGGTGAGCGCCTGGGCCAGCTCGTCGCGGAAGCGAACGACGGTGGGGTTGTTCGCGTCGTAGAGCCGGCAGGTCTTGAGGGTGCGTGCGAGGTGGTTGATCCAGGTGCCGGCGGCACGGATCGTCGCTTCCTGCTCGGCGCTGCGCGCGACCGCCTGCTCGCGGCGCTCCGATCCCGCGCTCACGTTCATGGGGAAGTCCCCGCTCCCTGGGCCTGTGGATACCCGGACAGAACGCCTCTGTCATCGGCAGGGAAGCCATCGCCCTTGAGGCGGGAAGCCGGGGGCCCGCACGGGCGGCGGGGACCAGGCCGGGCCCCGAAACGCCGGGGGCGGCGCGGGTCCCGCCTGCGCGGGACTGCGCCGCCCCTGTGGCGTGAGGTGGTACGCCGGGCGATTAAGCCTTGCGGACGTTGGCCGCCTGCAGGCCCTTCGGCCCACGGTTCACGTCGAACTCCACCGCGTCACCTTCGGCGAGCGTCTTGAAACCCTCGCCCTGGATCGCGGAGAAGTGCACGAACACGTCCTCGCCGCCTTCCTGCGAGATGAAACCGAAACCCTTCGCCTCGTTGAACCACTTCACCGTACCACGTGCCACTTGAGACTCCTTGAATCCGGGTCCGAGGACCCCTGTTCTGCCGCCCGATCGCGGCGGCCGCGCCCGGTCCCTGTGACCGGCCCGGTCGTGGTGGACGAAAAACGCCGCCAGGTCGGCCCTGGCGGCACTGAACTCGCGTTCGAACATCCACCGGCAACCGAAGACAGCCGCGAGGATGGAACGCCGCGCGGACGAGCGCAAGCGGAAAATCCGCCGCCCCCCCGGACCGGCCCGGGCTCGCCGCAACCCTGCGGGCCGGCGCGCCGTAGCCCGCAGTGGCACTGCCCGCGCCGCTCAGGCCGCGCGGGGCCGCGCTCGTCGCCGCGCCCTTGACCCGTCCCGGGCGAGGCTCGCAAGATGCGCCGTTCTCCGTCCCCACCCCACCCCTTCGAGGAGGATCTCCCGATGCGATCCCGCTTCACGGCCGCCGTGGCCGGACTGGCGCTCGCCGCGCTCGCGCGCGCGGCCGCGCCGGCCGCCGCGCTGGAGGAGTGCCGCCTGCTGCGCCAACCCGACATCCAGGGCGACAAGATCGTGTTCGTCTACGCCGGCGACCTGTGGACCGTGGCGCGCGCCGGCGGCGTGGCCGAGCGCCTGACCTCGCACGAGGGCGTCGAGCGCTTCCCGAAGTTCTCGCCCGACGGGAAGACCGTCGCCTTCACCGCCGAGTACGACGGCAACGTGGACGCCTTCACCATCCCGGCCGCAGGCGGCGAGCCCACGCGGCTCACCTGGCACCCGGCCGACGACCAGGTCGCCGAGTGGGACCCGGATGGCAGGTCCATCCTGCTGCGCTCGCGGCGCGCCTCGGCGATGCAACGCTTCGACCGCTTCTTCAGGGTCCCCGCGCAGGGCGGCTTCGAGGAGCTGCTGCCGCTGCCGACCGGAGGCTACGCGAGCTTCTCGCCCGACGGGAAGCAGCTGGCGTTCGTGTCGCCGAGCTACGACAACCGCACCTGGAAGCGCTACCGCGGCGGCAACGCGCCGCAGATCTGGATCTACGACTTCGAGAAGAACGCGTCGGAGAAGATCACGGACTGGGACGGCCCGAACGAGTGGCCGATGTGGCACGGCCGCACCCTCTACTACTGCTCCGACCGCGGCGGGCGCACCGCGAACCTGTGGGCGTACGACCTGGACCGGAAGACCCACCGCCAGGTCACGCGCTTCGACACCTACGACGTGAAGTGGCCGAGCATCGGCTCGGACGCCGTCGTGTTCGAGAACGGCGGCCACCTCCACGTGATGAGCCTGCCCGACGAGAAGACCGCGAAGATCCAGGTGCTGGTGCCCGACGACAAGCCGGCGGCGCGCGCCGAGTACCGCAGCGTCTCGGGCTGGATCACGGAGTTCGACCTCTCGCCGTCGGCCAAGCGCGCGGTGTTCTGCGCGCGCGGCGAGCTGTTCACCGTGCCGGCCGAGAAGGGCGACGCGCGCAACCTCACGCAGAGCCCGGGGGCGCGCGAGCGCGATCCGGCCTGGTCGCCCGACGGCAAGTGGATCGCGTACCTCTCGGACCGGAGCGGCGAGTACGAGGTCCACGTCGTCGGCAGCGACGGCCGCACGCCGGAGCGCCAGGTGACGAAGGGCTGCGACACGTTTCGCTTCGACGTGCGCTGGTCGCCGGACTCGAAGAAGCTCGCGTTCGCCGACAAGACCCGCACGCTGTGGTGGTGCGACGTCGCCACCGGCAGGCTCACGAAGGTGGACAAGAGCGAGCACGGCGAGATCCACGAGTTCGACTGGTCGGGCGACTCGCGCTGGATCGCCTACGCCAGCGCCGCGGCGAACAACTTCAGCCGCGTGCTGCTCTACTCGCTCGACCGCGGGAAGATCGCGCCGGTCTCGGACGGCATGACCGACGACTTCGGCCCAGCGTTCGACCCGGAGGGGCGCTGGCTCTATTTCATCTCCCGGCGCACCGTGAGCCTGCCCGCGTTCGCGTTCGAGTACGCCTTCCCGTTCGCCGAGACCGACAAGATCTACGCGGCCTCGTTGCGTGACACGGTCGCGTCGCCGGTGGCGCCCGAGAGCGACGAGGAGGCCGGCGAGGCGAAGGGCGACGACGAGAAGGCGGGCAAGGGCGACGCGGGCAAGGGCGCGAAGGGGGCGAAGGGGGCGAAGGCCGCGAAGGACGAGCCGCCCGCGCTGCGCGTGGACCTGGAGGGCATCGGCCGCCGCGTCGCCGAGCTCCCGGTTCCGGCCGGCCGCTACCGCAACCTGCGCGCGTTCAAGGACAAGCTGCTCTACGCCTCGGTGGACGATGTGGACCCCGAGGAGGACGGCGGCGCCGGTGAGGCCTCGATCCACGTCTTCGACCTCGAGAAGCGCAAGGACAAGACTGTGTTCTCGGGGGTGGACGCGGCCTACGCCGCGTCGAAGGACGGCGGGAAGGTCCTCTACAAGGACGACGACACCTACGGGATCGTCGAGGCCGCCGAGGACAAGAAGGCCGACGACGGCAAGCTGGCGACCGGCACGCTGCTGGCGCTGGTGGATCCGCGCCAGGAGTGGATGCAGATGTTCGACGAGGCGTGGCGGCTGGAGCGCGACTTCTACTACGACCCGGCGATGGGCGGGCTGGACTGGAAGGCGATGGGCGAGCGCTACCGCCAGCTCGTGCCACACGTCGCGCACCGCGCCGACCTCAACTACATCCTCGGCGAGCTGATCGGCGAGCTGGCGACCTCGCACACCTACGTGGGCGGCGGCGACACGCCGAAGGTGCCGAAGGTGGACGTGGGCCTGCTCGGCGCCGACTACGCGCTCGACGCGGCGAGCGGCCGCTACCGCTTCGCCACCCTCTACCGCGCGCGCGACTGGAACTCGGACGTCGAGGCGCCGCTCGGCGCGCCGGGCGTGGACGTGCGCGAGGGCGACCTGCTGCTCGCCGTGAACGACCGGCCGGTGCGCTCACCCGTGAACCTGTACGCGGCCTTCACCGGCACCGCCGGCAAGATCACTCGCCTCACGGTGGGCCGCACGTCCGACGACCCGAAGCCGCGGACCTTCACGGTGAAGCCGGTGTCGAGCGAGGCGTCGCTGCGCTACACCGCGTGGGTGGACGCGAACCGGGAGAAGGTCGCGAAGGCCACGAGCGGGCGCATCGCCTACATCCACGTTCCGAACACCGCCACCGCCGGGATCCAGGAGTTCACCAAGCAGTATTACCCGCAGGTGGACCGGCAGGGCCTGATCGTGGACGAACGCTTCAATGGCGGCGGGTTCATCCCCGACTTCTTCATCGACCGCCTGCGCCGCACCACCGTTGCGTACTGGTCGTCACGCGACGGCGCCGACTTCCGCACGCCCACCTTCGCCCTTGATGGACCGAAGTGCATCCTCATCAACCAGTACGCCGGCTCGGGCGGCGACGCGTTCCCCTACTACTTCCGCCTCGCCGGTCTCGGGCCCCTGATCGGCAAGCGCACCTGGGGCGGGCTGGTCGGCATCAGCCAGGACCTGCCGCTGGTGGACGGCGGCCGCGTCACCATGCCGGACTTCGGCATGTGGGACACGCACGGCGACTGGACCATCGAGAACCACGGCGTGGATCCCGACATCGAGGTGGAGAACGCTCCGAGCGATCTGGTGGCCGGCCGCGACCCGCAGCTCGAGCGCGCCATCCAGTACTGCCTCGAGCAGCTCGAGAAGAATCCGCCGCAGCGGCCGGCGCGGCCGAAGTACAAGGTGCAGAAGTAGTCGCTCGCAGCGAACGAAGAGCCCCGGCGGGACGCGGCCGGGGCTCTTCGCGTTCGGGGCGCGGCGTCCGGGGCGCCTACCCCTTCCCCGCCCCCTGGATCTTGTCGAGCGCGCGCTGCCCGCCCCAGCGCGCCAGGATCTCGTCGTCCAGGCTGTCGGCCGTGGACACCACCGCCATGACCGAGGTCTTCAGCTCCTTCTTGTCGCAGGTCGAGCCCACGACGCAGTGCTGGAAGAAGACGTCGCCGTCCGAATCCACGCCGAACGCCCCGAACCGCATCTCGCCGTTCTTCTCGAGCAGGAACTTGAACAGCTCGGTCGTCTGCTCGGCGCCGGTCACCACGTAGGCCCGCGTCGAGATGCTGGCGTCGTCGTCGCCCCACGGCCACACCGCGGTCTGCGCCAGCGCGGAGCCGATCGCGATCCCGAAGAACGGCGCGTCGTCGCGCACCATGACGAACTCGCCGAACAGGTCCTTCATCATCGAGGCGACCTTCGCGTGGCACGCCTTCTGGGCCTCGGTCTTGAATTCCATGGCTACGATCCTCCCGGCTCGCCGACAGACGATTCGATGTGGACGGCCCCGTCGTGATAGGTGACCACCAGGCGACGCGCCGGCGCGCCGGCGGCGCTCGCCATGAACTGGACCAGCGGGCCTCCCACCAGCTGGTCCACCTTGCGCTCCCAATCCATGGCGTTCGGGAACTGGCCCCGGAACGACTGGAGCCACTGGACGAGACTCGCGTCCCAGCGCACCTGGACGCCCTGCTTCTCGCAGCGCTCGGAGAGCACCTCGAGCACGCCGTGCCGGAGCGCGCCGCTCGTGCGCGCCGCGGCCTCGTCCGTGGCGTGGAACACGAGGTCGCACTGGCCGGCGAGCCGCGCCCCGAGCGCGATCTCCGCCTCGCGGTGCAGCCCGGCGTCCCGCCCGGCCGGAGCCTCGTCGCCCGCGCGGAATCCCAGCGGCGCCTGCTTCGCCTCCGCGACCGGAGCGGTCAGCACCACCACCGTGTCGCTGAGGAAGATCCTCTTTCCCCGCGAGTCGGTGAGCGATCCGCTCTCCAGCGCCTGCGCCAGCACCTCGAGCACCTGCGGGTGCGCCGCGTGAACGTCGTCGCAGCGCAGCACGCACCACGGCATGTCCGCCACCCGGTGGAGCGGCAGGCTCTCGCTGTAGCCCACGTACCCGGGCGGCGCGCCCACCAGGATGGTGACGTCGGCCGGATGGACGAGGCGCCCGAAGTCGATCGCCACCACGCGATCGGGGGAGCCGAACAGCGCGCCGGCCACCGTCTCGGACAGCGCAGGGCCAAGCGCCGCGGCCGGGCCCAGCAGCAGCACCACGGCGTTGGGGCGCTCGGCGCGGATGTCGAGACCACGCATCGTGACGTTCAGACGCTCCGCCAGCGCCTTCGCGTCCCCGGCCGGCAGCGCGCCCTCCTCGAGCAGGCGCCGCTCGAGCAGCTCGATGCGCGGGCCGATCCCGGTGGGCATCCCGATCAGCCGCTGGCCGATCGCCTCGGCGTCCGCCAGGTGGACCTCGGCACGCTCCTGGACGATGGCATGCGCCACGCACTGCTCGAGCAGGTCCACCGCCTTGGCCGGGAAGCAGCGGTTGCGCAGGAAGCGCTCGGCGAAGTCCACGATCCAGCGCCGCACCTCCTCGGGCACGGCGACGTTGCGGGAGGTCTGCGACTCGGCCGCCAGTTGCGCGAGGATGGCCAGCGTCAGCTCGTGCGGAGGCTCGGAGATGCGGATCGGCTGGAACCGGCGCTCGAGCGCGCGGTCGTGCTCGATGAAGCGCCGGTACTCGTCGTCGGTGGTCGCGGCGATGCACGCCAGCTCGCCGCGCGCGAGCGCGGGCTTCAGGAGGCTCGCCACGTCCGAGAGCCCCGGGATGCCGCCCGCGCCCATCAGCGAGTGCACCTCATCAATGAAGAGCGCGATGCCCTCCTGCGACGCCTCGCTCACCACCGCCTTCATGCGCGCCTCGAGGTCGCCCACCATGCGCGAGCCGGCCACCAGCGTCGAGGGCTGAAGCTCGACGATCCGCAGACCCCTGAGCGGCGGCGGCACCTTGTCCTGCACGATGAGCAGCGCGAGCCCCTCGACGATCGCCGTCTTGCCCACGCCCGCCGGGCCCACCAGCGCCGGGTTGCGCGCGATGCGCCGGCACAGCGTCTCGATCACCATCTCGATCTCGCTGTCGCGGCCCACCACGGGCGTGAGCCTGCCGGCGCGCGCCAGCTTCGTGAGGTCGCGCCCGAACTCGTCGAGCGTCGGCGTGGGGCGCAGCTTGCGCGCGACAGGCTGCGGCTGCGCGGAGGGGCGCGTGGCCGTGCCCGGCGCGGTCGCCGTGGCGGCCGCGGCGGCGGAGGGGGCCGGCGCCGCGGCACCGCCGACGGCGTAGCCCGAGCTCGCCAGGATCACGCGCGCGAGGTCGGTCTCGTAGACCCGCTGCATGCCGCGCGCGCGGGCCTGCTCGCTGGCCAGCCGCACTGCGCTCTCCTGGTCCAGCGCCTCGCCCGGCTCGTTTTGCGCGACGCGATCGCGCAGCTCCGCGACGACGCCCGCCACGTCCAGGCCCTGGACCATGGAGGCGACCATCGGGGCGTGGCGCTCGAGCAGCGCGAGCAGCCAGTGGCGGATGCCCAGCACGGAGCCGTCCGCCTGCTTCGCGGCGGCGGCCTCGGCGAGGAGCTCGGCGCCCGGGCTGAGGGCGAAGGGGGTGTTCCCGGGTTCCTGCGCGGCCATCGTGCCTCCGGGCGGGCCCGCCGCACGCACGCGGCGTCCCAGTGTGAGCGGGAGAGCCCGGACCATACCGCCGCGCGCGGGGGGCTGTCCACGGGCCATGCGCGATCGCGCGCGGCGCGCCGGGCGACCGCAGGCGCAGGAATCTGCCGGTTCGCAGGGATGCTCGAAGCGCCGTTGCGCCCGCCCGCGCGGAGGCGCAATCTCCCCCGCGTCTCCCCCACGCGGCGCCCGGAGCACGACGTCTCGCGAGGGAGGAGACATGGCCTCGATCACGCTCACCGTCAACGGGCGCGCCCGCACCCTCGACCTGGATCCCGCGATGTCGCTGTTGTGGGCGCTGCGCGATCCGCTCGGCCTCACCGGCACGAAGTTCGGCTGCGGCATGGGCCAGTGCGGCGCGTGCACCGTGCACCTGGACGGCGAAGCGGTGCGCTCGTGCTCGACCACGGTGGCGGAGGCCGCCGGCCGCAGGATCACGACCATCGAGGGCCTCGCGTCCGCGGTGGGCGCGAAGATCCGCGACGCATGGCTCGCCGAGCAAGTGCCGCAGTGCGGCTACTGCCAGAGCGGGCAGATCATGAGCGCCGCCGCGCTGCTCGCGAAGCAGCCCGACCCGCGCGACGCCGACATCGCCCGCGCCCTGTCCGGCAACCTGTGCCGCTGCGGCACCTACCCGCGCATCCGCGCCGCGATCCATCGCGCGGCGAAGGGAGGTGCGCGATGACCGCGCCCCGCATCACCCGCCGTGAGTTCCTCGAGACCACCGCGCTCGCCGGCGCCGGGCTCGCGATCGGCGTGCGCCTCGCGGACGCCGCGCCCGCACGCGCCACCGCCGCGCTCGAGGCCGACGTGTGGCTGCGCGTCGGCGCCGACGGCAGCGTCACCGTGACCATCGCCCGCTCCGAGCTGGGCCAGGGCGTGCGCACCGCGCTGCCCATGCTGGTGGCCGAGGAGCTCGAGGCCGACTGGAAGGACGTGCGCATCGAGCCGGCGGTCGCCGCCGCGAAGTACGGCGACATGACCACCGGCGGCAGCATGAGCATCCGTTCGCTGTGGACGCCGCTGCGCCGGGCCGGCGCCGCCGCGCGTGAGATGCTGGTCAGCGCCGCCGCGCAGACCTGGCGCGTGGAGCCCGCGACCTGCCGCGCCGAGAGCGGCGCCGTGGTCCACATCCCGAGCGGACGGAAGCTCGCCTACGGCGCGCTGGTGGCGCGCGCGGCGAAGCTCCCGGTGCCCGCGGACCCGCCGCTCAAGGACCCGAAGACGTTCCGCCTCCTCGGCACGCGCATCGCCCGCGTGGACGGCCCGGCGAAGGTGGACGGGAGCGCCGTGTACGGCATGGACGTGCGCCTGCCCGGGATGCTCTTCGCCAGCGTCGCGCTCTGCCCTGTGTTCGGCGGCAAGGCCGCGGAATTCGACCCCGCGCCGGCGCTCGCCGTGCCCGGTGTGAAGCGCGTCGAGCGCTGCGGCAGCGGCGTCGCCGTGCTCGCCGAGAGCGTGTGGGCCGCGTTCCGTGGCCGCGAGGCGCTGAAGGTGACCTGGGACGAAGGCGCGCTCGCCGCGCTCGACAGCGCCGCGATCCGCCGCGCGTTCGAGGAGAAGGCGAAGCAGGCGGGCCTCTCGGCGCGCAAGGAGGGCAAGGGCGCCGAAGCACTCGCCGGCTGCGCGCGAGTGATCGAGGCCGTCTACGAGACGCCCTACCTCGCCCACGCCGCGCTCGAGCCCATGAACTGCACCGCGCGCGTGACCGAGGACGCGTGCGAGGTGTGGGCGCCCACCCAGAGCGCGAGCGACGCGCTCGAGTGGGCGGCGCGCACCGCGGAGATGAAGCCCGAGGCCGTGACCGTGCACACCACGCTGGTGGGCGGCGGCTTCGGCCGGCGGCTGATGCAGGACTACGTCGCGCAGGCCGTGATCCTGGCGAAGGCGACCGGCGTCCCGGTCCAGGTGGTGTGGACGCGCGAGGACGACACGCGCCACGACTTCTACCGACCCGCGACCTACAACCTGCTGCGCGCCGGTCTCGATGCGAACGGCACGCCGGTGGCGTGGGCCCATCGCATCGTCGGACCGAGCATCCTCGGCCAGCTCGCGCCCGAGATGCAGGGCGGTCTCGATCGCAGCTCGGTGATGGGCGCCGCCGACCTGCCCTACGCCATCCCGAACCTCGAGGTGGACTTCGTGCTCCACGACCCCGGCGTCCCGGTCGGCTGGTGGCGCTCGGTCGGCAGCTCGCAGAACGCGTTCGTCACCGAGTGCTTCGTGGACGAGGTGGCTGCCGCCGGCGGGCACGACCCGCTGGGGTTCCGGCGCGCGCTGCTCCGGGACCAGCCGCGCCACCTCGCGGTGCTGAACCTGGCAGCGGAGAAGGCCGGCTGGGGCGCGCCGCTGCCGCCGGGGCGCGGGCGCGGTCTCGCCGTGCACGGCTCGTTCGGCAGCTTCGTCGCGATGGTCGCCGAGGTCGCGGTCGCCGACGACGGCGCGGTGAAGGTGGAGCGTGTCGTGTGCGCCGTGGACTGCGGCATGGTCGTGCATCCCGGCCTGGTCGAGGCGCAGATGGAGAGCGCCGTGGCGTTCGGCCTCTCCGCCGCGCTCCACGGCGAGATCACGATCGAGCAGGGCGCGGTGGTGCAGAGCGGCTTCGACGACTACCCGCTGCTGCGCATGGACGAGACGCCCGCGATCGAGGTGCACCTCGCGCCGAGCGGCGATGCCGTGGGCGGCATCGGCGAGCCCGGCGTGCCGCCGGTGGCGCCGGCCGTGGTGAACGCGATCGCCGCGGCGACCGGGAAGCGGGTGCGCAGGCTGCCGGTGCGGGCGGAGGAGGTGCGGGGCGGGTGAGCGGGGCCGTCCCCGGCTGCGTCCGAGGGCTCAGACGCTCCGACTGCCGCGTTGAGCGTGAGTGCCGCACGAACAGGGGCGGCAGGGTGTCGCTCAGGCGCCCGAAGCCGCAACGTGCTTCGCGATCCCCC
>CAYHRW010000022.1:0-18657 GCA_964359105.1 uncultured bacterium | reverse complement strand
GGCCGGGCGGGTGCGGGTGGCGGGCATCGGGTCTCCGGGTTGAACACTTGAGGAAACGTTCACGCGTCGCGGCATGGTGTCCGAAACGGCGTCCGGCCGTCAAGCGGAGCCCGTCCGGGCCGGCGCGGGCGCCGGTCGCCGGGGGCGGCCGCCGTTGACCGCTCCGCGGGCCGCGGGGATACTGCGCGCGTCCCGGGACCTGGAGCCTGATCGTGAGACGGATCGCCCTCTACAGCCTGCTCGCCACGCTCGCCGCCGGCTCTGGTATCAACGGCGCGCGGGCCGCCACGCGCGCCGCACAGGCCGAGTCCCTCTACACGCACGCGCAGGGAATGCTCGCGCGCGGCAGCATCGACACCCGCCGCCAGGCGCTGCGCGAGCTCGAGCAGGCCACCCTGCTGGCGCCCGGCAACGCGGCCTACGAGCTGACGCTGGCGCGCACCTACTACGGGTGCGGGTTCCTGCGCAGCGCGCGGCGGCACTTCGAGCGCGTCCGGCAGATCGACCCGCACGATGCCCGCGGGTGCTACGGGCTGGGGCTGGTCTGGCGGCGCGACTGGCTCAAGTACCTGGACCACGCCTCGCTCGACCGCGCGGCCGAGCTGTTCTCGACGGCGGTCCGCCTCGATTCGTCCCACACCGACGCGTGGCTCGCGCTGGTGCCGCTCCTGGTGGAGCGCGGGGATCTCAGGTCGGCCTCCGCCGCGGCCTACCGCGCCGCCCGGGCCGGCCCGCCGCGGCTCGAAGCCCACCTCGCCGTGGCCCATACCCTCTATCGCCTGGGGATGCCGGGCGAGGCCGACAGCATCTTCACGTCGGTGATCCCGCGCCTCAGCCGGAGCGTGCGCGAGCGCTACGAGGACATCGGCCCGGTGGCGACCGAGCAGGATACGATCACGCTCCATCGGCTGCCGGCCGGCGAGCAGGCGGCTTTCGTCGCGCGATTCTGGAAGGAGCTCGACCCCGACTTCGCCACGCCCGAGAACGAAGCCCGGGTCGAGTACTGGTCGCGGGTGACCCAGGCCTACTTCCTGTTCTTCGACTCCAGGCGCGACGAGTGGGACGAGCGGGGAGAGGTCTACGTGCGCTACGGGCCCCCGGCCGAGATGGACTACAACCCGGTCGGGGAGCGGCTGAGCGTGAGGTTCGGGACCGGGCCGGCGTTCCCCGCCAACATCCTGGTGTGGAACTACCCCGACCTGGGCATGCGGGTGACGCTGCAGGACCGGCTGCTCTCCGAGTACTACCTGCTGCCCATCTCGCTGTACCGCGACATGGATCCGGTGCCGGACCCCGATTCGCTCGCGAGGTCCGAGAACGTGCTCGCCACGCGCGGCGGGCGCGGCGTGTTCCACAAGCTGCCGCCGGGCGTGATGCCGCTGCCGCTGGAGGTCTGCGTCGCGGGTTTCGAGGGGAGCGGTGGCCCGCGACTGCTGGCGCAGCTCGAGGTCCCGGGCACGCCGACCGACAGCCTGTGGGCCGAGTGGGTGGTGCTCGACTCGACCCGCCATGAGGTGGAGCGCGGCGCGCGCGCGCTCGCGCCCTCGGCGTGCGAGGCCACCACGCGCCGCGTCGCCGACTTCGCCGCCGAGCTCGCGCCCGGCGACTACCTGGTGGGCGTGACGGTGCGCGACCGCGCTCGGCGCGGCGTCTACCGGGTGCCGGTGACGCTCGATCCACCCGGCGAAGGGCTGCGGCTCAGCGACGTCGTGGTGGCGTGCGGCACGCCGAACCCGGCGGCCGGCCCCGCGGTGCGCATCGAGCCCAACCCCGCCGCGCGCGTGGCCGCGGGCCAGCCGCTCGCCGCATACTTCGAGATCTACCATCTGCGCGCCGGGCGTGATGGGCTCTCGCGCTTCGAGTACGTCTACACCGTGAAGTCTGCCGAGAAGGACCCGCGCGTCTGGCTGCAGCGCGTCCTCCAGCCGCGGGTACAGCCGCCCGCCATCTCGGTGACGCGCGAGGAGGAGAACGTCGGCCCGCTGCGCCGCCAGTTCGTCTCGGTGCCGGTCCAGTCGCTGCCGCCCGGCAAGTACCGGCTCGAGATCACGGTGCGCGACCTGATCGCGGGCGGCGAGGCCACGCGGAGCGCGGAGTTCGTGAAGCTCCCCACCGGGCCGCAGGGGAACTGAGCGCGGGGAGGGCGCAGGAGGCGGCGGCAGGGGGACGGGCGGCGCGCGGGGGGGCCCGACGATCATCGTGGACATTCTGAGGGGGGCGTAGACTCTCTTCACCGGCCGCCCGGGTCCGGCGGCCTCACCCCACTTCCACGTGGACCCGCCTGGAGCCCGACATGCGACGCATCGTCCTGGTCGCGCTCATGCTGGTGGCGCTCGACGCCCGGTCCGCCGCTGCCCAGGGTGGCGTCAACCTCGCCTGGGGGAGCGGTTGCTGGGCCGAGAATCCGCAGGTCCTGAAGACGTTCCGGTGCGACGCGAACGCGGGGGCGGTCTCGATGGTCGGGTCCTTCATGCTGTGGTCCGACCGCGACGGCATCGTGGGCGCGGACGCGGTCATCGACTTGGAAGTTGCCGCCGCCACGCTCCCCGACTGGTGGCAGTTCGTGAACGCCGGCTCTTGCCGGGAGAGCTCGCTCTCGGCCTCGCTCGACTTCTCGCTCGCGCCGGGAGTCTCCTGCTTCGAGCCGTGGCCCGGGATCTCGACATCCTCGACGCTCCGGTACCTGACGGCGACCACGGTGCCGCCCGCGCCCGGGACCTCTCCGAGCCGGGCCCGGATCGTGTTGCACGCCGCGGCTGCCGAGCCGGCTGCCGTGACCGGAGGCACCGAGTACTACCTGTTCAGGCTCTCCTTCGACTTCCAGAAGACGATGCAAGCGGGCGCCTGCCCGGGCTGCGGGACGACGGCCGCGCTGGTGCTGAGCGGGGTGGGTCTGCTGCGGCAGGATGGTGGTGTGGACTACGCATGCACTCCCATCGCAAACGTCTGCATCTCGTGGCAGTTTCTCGACCCCAGCCTGTGCGTCCCGCCGCCCGGCGGCGACTGCCAGTCGGTCCCGGCCCGCAATCCGACCTGGGGAGCGGTCAAGAGTCTGTACCGTTGAGAGCGGTCGTTCCGCGGGCTCACGCGCCCGCTGCCTTCCGCGCCTGGTCGAGGATCGTCTTCATCTCCTCGTGGATGCGTCCGTTGCTGGCGAGGATCTGCCTCCCTTCCAGCCGGAACTCGCCGCCGTCGTAGCGCGTCACCACGCCGCCCGCCTCGCGCACGATCAGCACGCCCGCGGCCATGTCCCAGGGCGCGAGGTGCGACTCCCAGAAACCGTCGAAGCGCCCGCACGCCAGGTAGCACAGGTTGAGCGCCGCCGAGCCGTCGCGCCGCACCCCCTGCGCGCGCATGAGGAACGCGTGGAAGAACGGCAGGATGCTCTCCGGATGCTCGCGCACATCGTAGGGGAAACCGGTGACGAGCAGCGCGTCCTCGACGCGGGCGATCTGCGAGACGTGCACGGGGCGGCCGTTCAGCGTCGCGCCGTGCCCCGCGGCGGCGGCGAACAGCTCGTCGCGCACCGGGTCGTAGACCGCGCCCGCGGCGAGCCGTCCTTCCACCTCGGCCGCCACCGAGACGCAGAAGAACGGGTAGTTGTGCGCGAAGTTCGTGGTGCCGTCGAGCGGGTCCACGAGCCAGCGCACCGGGGTGCCCGCGCCGGCGGGTCCGCCGTCGTGCGCGCCCGACTCCTCGGCGAGCACGGCGTGGCCGGGGAAGCGGCGCGCAAGCCCCGCGAGCAGCGCGTGCTCGGAGCGGTGGTCGTACTCGGTCACCAGGTCGATGACGCCCTTGTGCTCGGGCGCATGGATGGCGCCGTAGCCCTGGCGCACGATGGCGCCGGCCTCGCGCGCCAGCTCGCAGGCGGCATCGCGCAGCAGCAGGGGGTCGGCCGCGCTCACGGGCCGGTCCCCCTGGCGGAGCTGTGGATGCAGAAGCGCGCGTAAGGGCAGTAGCCGCAGTTCCTCTGGTCGGGCTTCGGCGGGAACTCCGCGCTGCGGATGCCGGCCGCGGCCTCGGCCGCGCGCCGCCGCGCGCGCTCGAGGTGGTCCTGTTCCACCTCGACCGAGCCGGCGACACCCGGGCCCACGAACTGGAGTTCCGCGCGCGCCGGCATCACGCCGAACATCTCGTGGTAGGCGAGCGCGTAGAGTCCGAGCTGCCCTTCCTTGAGATCGCTCTTCGCACGCTCGAGTGCTTTCTCGGGGTCGTCGATCTCCGAGGTCTTGTAGTCCACCAGCACGATCCCCCCGTCCCGCTCGTCGATGCGGTCCCAGCGCCCCACCACCAGGTCGTTGCCCAGCTTGAAGCGGAACTCCTTTTCGATCGCCAGCGGCACCCGCCGGCTCGCCTCCTCGCGCGCGACGAAGCGCCGCAGGGTCTCGCGGCCCTCCTCGAGGCGGCGCTCCTCGTGCTCGCGCGAGTAGAAGCCCTCGCTCGACCACGCGCCCTCGAACGCGGCGATCACGTCCTCGACCGCGATGGGCAGGCCCTTCATCCGGTGCTGGTGGTAGACGCGGATGGCGTGGTGGACGGCGATGCCGTACATCACCACCGGGTTGCTGCCGAGCGGCACCTGCGCGACGTGCGCGTAACGGTACTTGAGCGGGCAGGTGAGGTAGTCGTCGATCTGCCCGTGGGAAATGGTGAGCGGCTGGTCGGCCGGCACCGGCGCGATCTCGGGCGCTTCGGGCTCGGCGGCGGGGGCGTAGCGCTGGATGGATTCGAGCGCGGTCGCGGCCTTCGCGCCCCGGGGCGGAGCGGGCAGCGCGAGCGCCTCGACCACGAATCGGCTCGGCTTGTGGGCGCGCTTGCCGCCGTAGTCGGCGGCGTGCGTGAGCACCAGCCGGTCGCGTGCGCGGGTCATGCCCACGTAGAACAGCCGGCGCTCCTCGCGGTAGTGGTCCACGGCCTCGTCGTGGGTGCCGCGCTTGAGTTCGCTCGGCAGCGGCAGCGACTCGCCCTGGCGGTAGCGCGGGAAGCGGCCCTCGACCAGGTGCACCAGGTAGACCACCGGGAACTCCAGCCCCTTGGCGTTGTGGGCGGTGAGCAGGTGGACCGCGTCCTCGTCGCTCTCGACCACCGCGGCCGCCGGGTCGTCGCCCATCTCGATCAGCAGGTCGAGGTGGCCGATGAACTGCGCCACGCGGTCCTGTCTGAGCAGCGGGCCCACGCGCGCCACGATGCCGAACAACCGGTTCAGGTTCTGCACCCGCTCGATGGACTCGGCGCTGTCCTCGGCGGCGAGCCGGCCCAGCAGCCCGCTCTCGGTGACGAACTCGTAGAGCACCTCGGACGTGGGCCGCCGCACCGCGCTGTCCGCGAGCCGGCGGTGGAGGTCGAGGAAGCGCCGGATGGCTTCGCGCGAGCGGTCGGCCAGGGCGCCGCCCTGCGCCGCCGCCTCGGCCGCCAGGCGCAGCAGCCCGCGGTTCCGCTTCTTCGCCGCCGCGCCGAGCCGTGCCAGGTCCACCGGGTCGGCGCCGAACAGCGGGTCGCCCAGCGCCATATAGGCGGCGGCGCCGTCGTCGGGATCGGCGAGCGTGCGCAGCACGTTGAGGCACAGGTGCACCTCGGGACGCGCGTAGAGTCCGCGCAGCCCGACGCGGCGGAACCGCACGCCGAGGCTCTTGAGCGCGAGCGCGAACGGGTCGAGGCTGGCGTGCGCGCGCGCCAGCACCGCGAAGTCCCCGGGCCGCCGCTCGCCGCTCGCGATCGCCCCGGCGATCTCGGCGGCCACGGTCTCCGCCTCGTCGCCGGCCGAGGCGAAGGCGCGGTGCTCGACCACGCCCTCGATGCCGCGGTCGGCGAGGAGCCGCTTGTCGTAGCCGAGCGTGGCCTCGAGCCGCGCCGGGTTGTTCTCCTGGATGAGCCGGTGGGCGAGGTCGAGGATGTGCTGCCCGGAGCGGTAGTTCCGCCGGAGCACCAGCACGCGCGCGCCGGGGAAGGCGTCGAGGAAGCCCATCAGGTTCTCGACCTTGGCGCCGCGGAAGCGGTAGATGCTCTGGTCGTCGTCGCCCACCACGGTCAGGTTGCGGCGCCCGCCGGCCAGCAGCTTGACCAGCTCGAACTGGACGTGGTTGGTGTCCTGGAACTCGTCCACCAGCATGAAGCGGTAGCGCTCCTGGATCTCATGCCGGAGGTAGGCGCGCTCGCGCAGCAGCCGCAGCGCGAGGCTGATCTGCGAGCCGAAGTCCACGCGCCCGTGCTTCATCATCAGCGCGGTGTAGGTCGCGTAAGCGCGCGCCTTCTCGAGCTCGGCCCGGGCGCGGTCGCGCTGTTCCGGGTCCTCGCCCGCCCCGGCCGCCAGCCGCTCGGCGAACGCCCGGTACTGCTCGGGGGAGACGTCTTCGTCGCGCGCGCGGTCGAACAGGGTCACCAGCGCGCGCAGGTGCTCGTCCGGGTTGCCGAGCGGCAGGTAGCGCTCCAGGCCCAGCTCGAACAGCCGCTCGCGCAGGAACACCAGGATCTCGGCCGGGGTCTCGACCCTGAGCTGCGAGGTGAGGCCCAGCTCCACCGCGTGCTCGCGCACCAGGCGATCGCAGAACGCGTGGAAGGTCGAGAGCGTGGCGCCCACGAAGCCGTAGGGCACCAGCACGTCCACGCGCGCCTCCATCTCGGCGGCGGCCTTGTCGGTGAAGGTGAGACCGAGGATCTCCTCGGGGCGCGCCCGCTTGGTGGCGATCAACCAGGCGATGCGGCGGGTGATGACCTGGGTCTTGCCGGTGCCCGCGCCGGCCACGATGAGCAACGGGCCCTCGCCGTGCGTGACGGCCTGGACCTGCTCGTCGTTCAGGCCTTCGAGGATGGCGGCTCCGGCGGGGCTCGCCTGTGCGCCCGCGCCGGCCTGCACGGTCATGGGCGCACGCTAGCACGCGCCGGAAAACAGGGTCAACGCGCGGCGCCGCGCGCTTGCCGCACGCCGCCGCGGTGCCTACACTCGCGCCCTCCATGCACGGACGCTCGCGGTCCACCGTAGCCGTCGCCGCCGTCGCCCTCCTCGCGGCGGTCGCGCTCGCCGGATGCGCGCAGCCGCGCGCCGTCCGCACGAAGTGCACGTGGATCGCCGGCCGCCCCGGGCCCGCCTTCGACCCACAGGGACCGCCCGATCCGCTGCGCTGGTCACTCGAGCGCCTGCTGGCGCGCGGCCTCATGGCGGAGGACTCGAGCGGGCGCGTCGTGCCCGACGCGGCCGGGAGCCTGGAGTGGTCGGCCGACAGCCTCACGCTCACCTTCCACCTGCGCCCTGGCCTCGCGTTCGCCGACGGCACGCCGTGCGGGAGCGACGACTTCCGGCGCGTGCTCGCCGCCGGGCTCGGCCGCACCGACCACGCCACCCAGGCGTGGATCCTCGCCGCGGTGCGCGGCGTGGACCGCGTGCGCGCGGGGAAGCCGGTCCCCGCGCTCGGCATCGAGACGCCCGACGCGCGCACGCTGGTGCTGCGCCTGGTCCGGCCCGACCCGCTGCTGCCACGCCGGCTGGCGCTCCCGGGCGCGAGCGCGCCGTGGTCGCGGGAGGGCGGCGCGGGCTGGACGCGCGCGACGGGCCTCGGCGCCTACCGTGCGGTCGCCGAGGAGCCGGGGCGCGCGCTCACGCTGGCGCGCGTGGCGCCGGGCGCGGGGCCCGACACCGTGGCGGTGCGCTTCCTGCCCGGCACGGGACGGGTGCTGTGGGCGCTGCGGGCCGGGGCCGCCGATCTGGTGTGGCCGGTGCCGCCCGGGCTCGCGTCCGGCGGCCTGCCGGTCGGCTACCGGTTGCGGACGCAGCGCGCGCGACCCCCGCGGCGGCTGCTGCTGGTGATGCGCACCGACCTGCCGCCCACGCTGCGGCTGCCCACGCGGCACGCGCTCGCGCACGGGCTCAACCGCGAGGCGCTGCTCCACCAGCTCGGCCCGCGCGGCGCCGAGCTGGTCGAGTGGCTGCCCGGCGCCGGGCGCTTCGACTTCCCGGCGCTCGACGAGGCGCTGGTGCGCGACTGGATGGAGCGCGCGAAGCTCGGCCGCTCGTTCCACGTGGTGATGGCCTACGACCCGGACGGCGCGGGCGCCGAGGTCGCGCGCGCGTTGCAGGGCGACTGGGCGCGGCTCGGGATCTACGTCGAGCTGCGCCCGCGCCGCGGGGCACAGCTTCCCGCGGAGCTGCTGGGCGGGCTCTCGCATCTCGCGCTGGCGGAGTCCCAGGCCCCGGACGCCGACGTGGCCGCGGAGCTGGCGACCGTAGTGATGCCGCCGCGCGGGCCGGCGGTGGGGAGCTTCAAGACCGGCTGGCGGAGCCGCGAGTACGACGCGTGGCTGGCGCCGCGCCGCGCCAGCGGCGCGCCGGACGCCGCGCTGGCGCAGGCGCGGCTGGCGGAGGAACGGGTGGTGCTGCCGCTGGCCGAGCTGCCCTGGGTCTGGGTCGAGCGGGCGGCGGCGCCCAGGACCGGGTTTCACCCGCGCTTTGGCCCGGAATGCGCCGTGCGGGATGCACGGACCGCGGCCGCGAACCGGCCCCCCGGGCGCGCCCGGACCGTTCCTCATTGACCCTGCGGCGGTGCATTCCTTACAGTTAGTGGCGTCGTGACGTTCCGGGCCGACCACAACCCTGTCTTGCAGCACGTGATGCCCGTCCCGACCGCTGCCCCTTGCCCCGGTCGCGCATCTTGGTCTGCGCTGCACCTTTGACCCGCAACTCCCGGGGAGACCTCATGAAGAAGCTCCTGTGCACGGCCTCGGTCTGCGCCGGCGTGGTGGTGTCCGTTCTGACCGGCGTCGCTCCGGCTTCGACCATCCTCGAGCGCGAGTTCCGCTACGGGCCCGAGCGCTTCGCCCTCGCGCGCCTCGCGGACGGCACCACGGTGGTCGAGATGCCCGGCGCGATCCACGAGTTCACCCCGGGACGCCCCGACCTCCCGCAGCGGGGCGAGCCCCTCGAGCTCCCGGCCGGGATGCGCGTGGCGCAGGTCGAGGTGGTGGCGCTCGAGACCGCCCCCCTCGGCGCGGGCGTGCGGATGGCGAGCGCGATCGTCGCCAGGCCCGGCGTCGAGCCGGTCGAGCGCAGCGCCCCCGACCCGGCCTTCTACCTGCACGCGGGTTTCCAGCCCGAGGTGCCGGTCCGGCTCGGGGCGCAGGGCTTCGCGCGCGGCCGCAACGTCGCGACGCTGAACGTGACGCCGCTGCGCTGGGACGCGGCGAGCGGCGCCCTCGAGCGCGTGAGCCGCGTGCGCGTGCGCCTGACCCTCGAGCCCGCGGTCGAACGCCCGCTCGAGCGACAGCGCATCGTGCCCGAATGGGAGGGCGGGGATCCCGCCACGCCGCGCCAGGCGGAGCCCGCGACTCTGGCCGGTCGCCCGCGCGCCGCGCAGCCGTTCAAGCCCACGCAGGTGCCGTCGCTGCTCGGGAGCCCGGTCGCGTACCTCATCATCACCAGCGATGTCATGGCCGCCACGTTCCAGCAGCTCGCCGACTGGAAGACGCAGAGCGGCGTGCCCGCGGTGGTGCGCACCATGTCCTTCATCCGGCAGGAGTACCCCTTCGGCGCCGACGACGCCGAGCGGGTGCGGCTCTTCATCCGCGACGCCTACACCCGCTGGGGGACGAAATGGGTGCTGCTGGGCGGCGACACCGACATCATCCCCACGCGCCTCGCCTACACCACGTTCTACGGCGGCGAGTATATCGCCTGCGACATGTACTACTCGTGCCTGGACGGCAACTGGAACGCGGACGGCGACAGCCTCTACGGCGAGGGCTACTACTCGGCCTCGAACCCCGGCGACAGCGTGGACCTGCTGCCCGAGGTCTACGTGGGCCGCGCGCCCGTCCTCACCGCGGCCGACGCCCTGCTGTTCGTGAACAAGTGCTTCCAGTACGAGAAGACGCAGGTCGGCGACTACGAGGACCACATCCTGTTCTTCGCCGAGGTGCTGTTCCCGCAGGACTGGACGCCCGGCTCCGGGACCTCGCTCGACGGGGCCGAGCTGATCGAGGATGACATCCTCCCGATCATGGACACCGTGCCGTGGATCAAGTACGCACGGCTCTACGAGAACTACACCGACGCGCGGTGGCGGCCGGGCGCGCTCCGGGAGACGCGGGCCGCGGTGCTCGATTCGCTCGACCGCGGCTACAACATCGCGGTCCACGTCGGCCACGGCTACCGCAACGTCATGTCCGTGGGGGACGACAACCTCACCAACGCCGACGCGATGGCGCTCACGAACGGCAACCGGCTCATCAACCTCTACTCGATCAACTGCACCTCGAACGCCATCGACTTCCCGAGCATCGGCGAGGCGTTCCTGCAGGCGCCCAACGGTGGCGCGGTCACGAACATCGGCTCCACGCGGTTCGACTTCCCGACCGCCGGCCGCTCGTACCAGAAGGAGTACTTCAGACTCGTCTATCAGGACAGCGTCACGGCGATCGGCGAGTCCCAGGCCCGGCAGAAGCTGCCGTTCGTCGGCTTCTCGACCTACGACGGCGTGAACCGCTGGACGCAAATGACGCTGGTGCTGATCGGCGAGCCCGAGCTGCGCGTCTTCTCGAACACGCCGCGCACGCTCACGGTGACGCGGCCGGCGTCGGTGCCGGTGAGCGACTCCAGCTTCACGGTCCACGTCACGATCGGCGGCTCGCCGCTGTACGGGGCGCGCGTCACCGCGTACAAGCCAGGCGACGAGTTCGAGAGCGTGCTCACGAACGGCGCGGGCGACGCGGTGGTGCCGTTCCGTCCCGACAGCCTCGGCAACTTCACGCTCACGGTGACCGCGTTCAACGCCCGGCCCTACCAGGCCAGCGTCCCGGTCGTGGCGAGCGGGCAGGAGGTGCTCGCCGACCTGGCGGTCACCGTTGACGACGACAACCTGGACGGGACGGCCGGGAACGCGGACAGTCTGTTCGATGCGGGCGAGACCGTGGACCTGGTGGTGCCGGTGCGCAACAACGGGGCCATCTCCGCGCCGTCGGTGACCGGGACGCTCAGCACCACCGATCCGCTCGTGACCCTGCTCGTTCCCGCGCAGAGCTACGGGACCATCGCCGCCAGCGCCACCGCGAACCCGCCCGCGGGTTTCCGCGTGAGCGTTCCGTTCAACGCGCCCGACCAGCGCGAGGTTCCGTTCACGCTGCGGTTGCTGGACGGCAACGGGCGCACCTTCGTGCAGAAGCTCCAGGTGGTGGTGCGCGCCCCGGAGCTGGCGCACATCGGCCACGGGGTGCTCGACGTGGGAGGCAACTCCGACGGCAAGCCGGACCCGGGTGAGACGGTGAGCTACTACGTGAAGCTCCGCAACCTCGGCACCGGGGTCGCACAGGGTGTCTCGGCCCGGCTGCGCAACCACGATGGACTCGCCACCGTGAGCGACAGCACCGCCTCGTGGGGCGACCTCGTGTCCGGGCAGGAGCTGCAGGGCGATGCGCTCACCTTCGTGCCGGCCAGCGCGAACGCGAAGCTCGAGCTGGCGGTCTCCGACCAGTACGGCCAGCTCTGGAGCAAGACGCTCGACCTGTCCGTGCCGGCGACACCCGCCAGCCTCTTCGGGGTGGGAGCCGCGACCAGCATCGAGCTGACCTGGGCGAAGAGCCTGGCGTCCGACCTGCGGGGCTACAACCTGTACCGCAGCACCGCGCCGGGCGGGCCGTTCACCAAGATCAACCCGGTGCCCACCGAACGCACCGCCTACTTCCTGGACGGAGGGCTGGCGGGGCTCACGCGCTACTACTACAAGGTGTCGGCGGTGGATTCCTCGGGCAACGAGTCCACGCCCTCGGCCGCGCAGTCGGCCAGCACCAACCCGCCGACCCACACCATCTTCCCGATCCCGATGGGACGCAACACGCCCTCGTCGGTCGCGGTGGACCACGTCTACTCCGGCTATCCGATGGACCTCGTGGCCGGCGCGGACTACCTGTACGTCTGGCACGCGGACGGGAACGCCCCGGTGGACGCGGACGGCGCGGGCACCACGTCGGGTGACTTCACCAACCAGGGCAGCTATTACGCCGCGGGCGCCTCGATCGCGGACGTGGATGGCGGATCGAAGGAGATCATCGCCCCGACCTGGGACAGCGGGCAGTTGTTCGTCTTCGACCTCACGGGCACTCCCAAGCCCGGGTGGCCCGTGTGGATGGTGGTCACGGACCCGCCCGGCACGTGGTCCTCGGTGGCGGTTGGAGACCTGCTCGGGAACGGGCAGAAGGGGCTGGTGTTCGGCTCGAACGGCCCGTACATCTACGCGTTTCGGTCGAACGGGACCGAGTGGATGGATGGCGACGCGAACCCTGCGACCACCGGGGTGTTCAAGGTCGTGGGGCAGCCCTACAACTTCGGGACCCCGGCGCTCGCGCCGCTCGAGGGCGGCTCGCAGCTCGACATCATCTACGGCTCCTACGACGGGAACCTGTACGCGTGGCGGCCCAACGGCACCAGCGTGCCGGGCTTCCCCGTGTACCTGGGCGGAGCCATCACCTCGTCGGTGGCGGTGGGCTACCTCGACGGCGCTGGCGACACCCAGCTCGACATCGTCGTGACCACCGCCACCGACGCGCTGACGGCGGTCCGCGCCGACGGCACGGTGCGCACGGGCTTCCCGCTGTGGGAGAAGTTCAGCGGCAGCAGCAAGTCGCCCTCGCCCGCGCTCGCCGACATGAACGGCGACGGCTACCTCGACATCGTCACCGCCAGCACCAACGGCGCGATCTACGTGTGGAACCGGAACGGCCAGCTGCAGGCGCCCTGGAACGGCAAGCGCTACAGCACGCTCACGAACTACGCCTCGGAGAGCAGCCCGGTGGTCGCGGACATCAACGGCGACGGCTTCGCGGACGTGGTGATGGGCGACGAGAACGGCCAGCTCGCCGCGCTCTCGGGTGCGGACGGCTCGATGATGGCGGGCTTCCCGATCCAGCTCGACGGCGAGGTGCGCGGCACTCCCGCGCTGTGCGACTGCGACGGCGACGGCATGACCGAGATCCTGGTGGCCGGCTGGGACAAGAACCTCTACATGTGGGACTACGACTTCTCGTTCTCGCCGGGCGTCATCCCACCGTGGCCGCAGTTCCACCACGACGCACTGCGCACGGGCTTCGCCTCCAACCTGCCCTTCACCGGTGTGGAGGAAGAGGGCCGCGGCGCTCCGGCGCGGATCGAGCTCGCCGCACCGTCGCCGAACCCGGCGCGCGGGACCAGCCGGCTGTGGTACGGCGTGCCCTCCGACCGGGCCGGGCAGCCGCTCGAGCTGGCGATCTACGACCTCAGTGGCCGCCGCGTGCGCTCGCTCGAGCGCGGCCCCGCGCAGGCGGGGCGCTTCTCGGCGGCCTGGGACCTGCGAGCGGAGGACGGATCGCGAGCGGGGGCGGGGGTGTATTTCGCCCGCCTGTCGCTGGGCGGGAGTTCGGAGTCGCGCAAGCTCGTGGTGGTCCCGTAGGCTCGATCCGGGGGAGCTTGCGACGTCCGGGCTCGCCCCGGGCACCCGACCCTCGCCATCGCCGCGGCCCCGCTGCCGAATGGCGCGAACCTGCCAGGCAGGCCGCCGAAGAGGCGGAGGACAGGGCGGCGGGGAAGCGCGACCCAGCTGGTCCACTGGACCAGCTGGGTGCCCGGAGTCGTATCTGCAAGATGCGTCGCAGCGACGAGCGACCGAGCCGGGCACCCGCCGAAGGCGGGTCCAGTGATCGTTCCTGCAGCAGCCTGCTGGAGCCAACGGGCGACGCTTCCCTGGCGAGCGGGCACCTCTCCGGGCCCGCGCGCCGGCGTGAGAGGGCCGGTGGCTGTGATACAGTCGGCCGCCCGGCGCCGCCGACGGACGGCGGAGTGTCGGACCGCGGCCGGCCGGCTTCCGCGATCCTCCGCGGGGGCCGTGACGCCGGCTCGTGAACCCGCGACGATGCCAACCGGGAGCGCCCGTGTCGGAACCGACCGTGACCTCGAGCGAAACCCAGGCGGCGGCGGAGCGCCAGGATTTCATCCGCGAGATCGTTCGTGAGGACCTCGAGGCCGGGCGCTGCCGCGAGGTCGTGACCCGCTTCCCGCCGGAGCCGAACGGGTACCTCCATGTCGGGCACGCCAAGTCCATCTACCTGAACTTCGGCATCGCCCGGCAGTTCGGCGGCCGCTGCAACCTGCGCATGGACGACACCAACCCGACCAAGGAGGACGTCGAGTACGTCGAGTCCATCACCGGCGACGTGAGGTGGCTGATCGCGGGGTGGGCCGACCACTGCCTGGGGTTGAAACCCGCGGGCAGGACGGCGGAGCGCGTGGAACGCGACGGGGCGAGGGATTCCCATCTAGGCGCGGTGCTGCCGGCGGAAGCGGGGGACGCGCGACTCGAGCCCTTCTACGCCTCGGACTACTTCGAGCCGCTCTATGAGTTCGCGCTCGAGCTGATCCGGCGGGGCAGGGCGTACGTCTGCGACCACACCCCCGGGGAGGTGGACGAGATGCGCGGCGCTCCGGAGCGGCCCGGGCGGGAGAGCCTTTACCGCGACCGCCCGGTCGAGGAGAACCTGGACCTGTTCCGGCGCATGCGCGAGCGGGAGTTCCCGGACGGCACGCGCACGCTGCGCGCGAAGATCGACATGGCCTCGCCCAACGTGTGGCTGCGCGACCCGGTGCTCTACCGCATCCGCCACGCCTCCCATCACCACACCGGCGACCGCTGGTGCATCTACCCGATGTACGACTTCGCCCACGGCCTGAGCGACTACGTCGAGGGGATCTCCCACAGCATCTGCACGCTCGAGTTCGAGGTCCACCGCCCGCTCTACGACTGGATCCTGCAGGCGCTCGACCTGCCGCGCCCGCTGCCGCACCAGTACGAGTTCGCGCGGCTTAGCCTCACGCACACCGTGATGAGCAAGCGCAGGCTGCTGCGCCTGGTGCAGGAGGGTCGGGTCAGCGGCTGGGACGACCCCCGCATGCCTACGCTGGCCGGGATGCGCCGGCGCGGCTTCCCCGCCGCGGCGATTCGAGACTTCTGCGAGCGCATCGGGGTCGCGAAGCGGGAGAACATGGTCGAGCTGGCCCTGCTCGAGCACTGCGTGCGCGAGCACCTGAACCGGCGGGCGCCGCGCCGCATGGCGGTGCTGCGCCCGCTGCGGGTGGTGATCGAGAACTATCCGGAGGACCGGGTCGAGCGGTTCGAGGCCGTGAACAACCCCGAGGACCCGGCGGCGGGCACGCGCCCGGTCCCGTTCTCGCGCGTGCTGTGGATCGAGCAGGGCGATTTCCGCGAGGTCCCGCCACCCAGGTACTACCGGCTGAGCCCGGGCGTCGAGGTCCGGCTCCGCTACGCCTGCCTGATCCGCTGCACCGGCGTGGTGAAGGACCCGGCCACCGGCGAGGTGGTCGAGGTGCGCGCCACCTGCGACCCCGAGACCGGCAGCGGCGCCACCCCGGACGGGCGCAAGGTCAAAGCCACGATCCACTGGGTCTCCGCGGCTCACGCGCTGGATGCCGAGGTGAGGCTCTACGACACGCTGTTCGCCGTCGAGAAGCCGGACGAGGTCGGGGGGGGACGGGACTTCACCGACGCGCTCCACCCGCGCTCTCTCGAGGTGCTGAAGGGGTGCAAGGTCGAGCCGGCGCTGGGGGACGCGGAGCCGGGGGTCCCGGTCCAGTTCGAGCGCCTCGGGTACTTCTGCGCCGATGCGGCGGATTCGCGACCCGGGGCGCCGGTCTTCAACCGCACCGTGACGCTCAAGGACGCCTGGGCGAGGATCGAGAAGAAGCAGGCGGCGGGCGGCAGCCAGCGCGGCGCTTGACCGCCCGCCCCGCACGACCGTAGCGTGCGCGGGCACGCTTCGCACCTTCGAGGAGTCCCGTCGTGTCCGTTCGCGTCCGTTTCGCGCCCAGCCCCACCGGCCACCTGCACGTCGGCGGCGCCCGCACCGCCCTCTACAACTACCTGTTCGCCCGCGCGAACCGCGGGGTGTTCGTGCTGCGCATCGAAGATACCGACCCGGTGCGCTCGACCGACGCCTCGGTGACCGGGATCCTCTCGAGCCTGCGGTGGCTGGGGCTCCACTGGGACGAGGGGCCGGAGGCGGGAGGGGCGCACGGGCCCTACTTCCAGTCCGAGCGCCGCGCCCTCTACGGCGAGCGCGCCGCCGAGCTGGTCGCGGCCGGCCGGGTCTACCCGTGCTTCTGCACCGCCGGGGAGTTGCGGCAGCGGCGCGAGGAGCAGCTCGCGCGCGGCGACTCCCCGCGCTACGACGGGCGCTGCCGCGGGCTGGACGCCGGGGCGCGCGCTAGGCTCGATGCGGAGGGACGGGCTCCGGCACTGCGCTTCGCCCTCCCGGAGACCGGAGCGGTCGCGTGGGATGACGTGGTGCGGGGGACCGTCTCGTTCCAGACCGAAGTGCTGGAGGACTTCGTGCTGCTGCGCTCGGACGGGTTCCCGACGTACAACTTCGCGTGCGTGGTGGACGACCATGGCATGGAGATCAGCCACGTGATCCGCGGGGACGACCATATCTCGAACACGCCGCGCCAGCTGCTGATCTACCGGGCCTTCGGCTGGGAGCCGCCGGCGTTCGCCCACGTGCCCATGATCCTCGGACCGGACGGGACGCGGCTATCGAAGCGCCACGGGGCCACCGCGGTCGAGGCCTGGGCCGGAAAGGGCTACATCCGCGAAGCGATGGTGAACTTCCTCGCGCTGCTGGGCTGGGCCTACGACGGTCAGCGGGAACTCTTCACCCTCGACGAGCTGGAACGCCTGTTCCGCCTCGATCGCGTGGGAGCCAACCCGGCGATCTTCAACGTCGAGAAGCTGGAGTGGGTGAATGGCCAGCACCTCAAGCGCCTGAGCGAGGACGAGCGTACGCGCCGAGTCGTGGCTTTCCTGGAATCCGGTGGCTACGACCTCTCGCAGCGCACGCCGGAGTGGAGGGCGGCGTTCGTGCAGGCGCTCGGTGGGCGGCTGAAGACCCTGGCCGACGTCGAGAGCTACGGGCGCTTCGCGCTGGTCCCGAGAGTGGAGATGGAGCCCGGCGCCTGGGCCGAGTTGGCCGGAGCCCCGGACGCGGGACCGCACCTCGAGCTGCTGGCGAAGCGTCTCGAGCAGGACCCCGGCTTCGACCTCGAGAGCCTGGAGCGCGCGACGCGGGGGCTCGCGGCCGAGCTCGGGATCAACGCGGGCGTGCTGATGATGCCGGCGCGCGTCGCACTCACCGGACGGAAGGCCTCGCCGGGGCTTTTCGAGGTGATGCGGCTGCTGGGCCGCGAGGCGGTGGTGACCCGGCTGCGGGAAGCCGCCGCGCGCTGGTCGGAAAGGGCGGGGGTCCGGCGCGACTGAGCGAACCGCCGGAGGGGCGCGGGGAGGGGCTCCACGCAAGCGGCACTGAGGGGACCGGACCGCGAGACGCGTGCGGCTTGCCTCGCCTGCGGGGCCCTGATAGTTTCGCGGCGCCCTTCGCTGCCCGGTGGTGTAACGGCAGCACGACTGGCTCTGGACCAGTTAGTCGAGGTTCGAATCCTTGCCGGGCAGCCACAGCCTGGAGCCCATCGCGTCCCGCGATGGGCTCTTTCGCGGGCGCGTCGCGGTCGCATCCCCGGATCACGCCCGCCTTGACCGGGCGTTCGGGGCGCGGCTAGAGTGCCGCCCGCTTCTTGTGTGGCGCTATCGTCTAGGGGTCCAGGACAGGTGGTTCTCAGCCATCAGACCGGGGTTCGAATCCCCGTAGCGCTACCAGTCCCATGCCGTCACGAGCGCGCCCGGGCACGCCGGGCCGCGGGTGCCGGAGCGGGGGCGCCGTGCGACCCGCACTCACTGCGCCGGCCACCGGCTCCCGAGCGTGGCGTCGCGCGCCTCGACGTGCGGCACGTCGTCCACCGACAGCTCGAGGGCGAGCCGGCTCTTCCCGTCGCGCCCGGCCAGCAGCAGCTGCGGGTTCCCGTCGGTCCCGAGCGCCAGCAGGGCGCGGTGGACGCCGCGCGCGTCGCTGAGCCGCACGGTCGCGGTGCCGTCGTCGCGCACGAACAGCATCAGGCGCGCGCGACCGGCGGCGTTGTTGAGCCGGAGCGCGGGCGCGCCGTCCTCGCGCGGGCCCAGCTCGGCACGGGCCATCCCGCGCGCGTCACGCAGCACGAAACGCCGCGCCTCGAGGGTCTGGCCGGCCAGCGCGTGCCAGGCCAGCGCGGCGAGCGTGGTGAGGAACAGGAGTCCGACCAGCGCCGTGAGGCGGCGGTTCCGCCGCTCGACCCTTTCCAGCCGCTGCTCGAGCGTGGGGGCGAAGTCAGGAGAAGTCATGCGGGTCCCTCCCGTGGAAGCGGCGCCGGACCCGCTCCCACGAGCTGGGTCCCCGGCGCGCGGGTGCACCGCAGGGTACACGTTGCGCACCCCGCGCGCCGAGGCGGGACAGGAGCCCCGGGATGAGCGCGCTGGCCGGTCCGATCGCGGTCACCGGAGCGCTCGGCTTCGTGGCCTCGCGACTGATCCCGCGACTGATCGGGCGCGGCACCACGGTGATCGCGATCGTGCGCCCGGGCCGCGACGCGGCACGGCTCGCGTCGGCGGGCGTGGAGGTCCGGTTCGCGGACCTCTCCAGGCCCGCGGCTCACCCCCGGGCGTTCGACGGCGCGCGCGCGGTGGTGCATCTGGCCGGCGTGGCGCAGGCGCCGGGGCTGGTGCCGGCGCTGCGCGGCACCGGCGTGGAGCGTGCGGTGTTCGTGAG
>CAYHRW010000021.1:3992-19158 GCA_964359105.1 uncultured bacterium | reverse complement strand
GGCGCTTCCCCCCCCTTCGCCCCCCCCCCCCCCCCGGGCCACCGCCGGGGGCGGGGGGGGCGCCGGCGCGCGAGCCGCGACCGGGACCACCAACCCCGCGCTCGGCGCGGCGCGCGGGGCGCCGCGGAACTCCGCCGCCCGCGGCGGGTATAATGCGCGCCGTGACGGAAGCGTTCGCGGCGCCGCGACTCCCGTCCCGCGCGCGGTTCCACGCGCGGACAATTGACCGGTCTCTGACAGACCGGGCGCCGCGTCCGATGAACATGAGGGCAAACATGGGTCATCCGTCCCGCGCCATGGTGAGGCCGCGCGGAGCCCGCGCACGTTTCGCGGGCTCCCGGAGGCGCGCCACGGGTGCGGCGGCCCCACAGGGAGGCAACCGATGAGTCGAGAGTCGTTCAACCGTCCGCGGGGTTACTACGTGAGAGCCGCGGTCCTCGTGCTCGCCGGGCTCGTCATCGGGCTCGGCATCAGCGCGGGTCTCAACCTGCAGCGCGCCTCGAACGCCCAGAAGAGCGTCAGTACCGGCGGCACGCTCGAGAGCCCGTTCGTGACGGTCGTGGAGAAGGCGCTGCCGGCGGTCGTGTTCATCGACGTCAAGAAGAAGGTCGCGAGCGGCTCGAGCGACCCGCAGGAGGAGTTCTTCCGCCGCTTCTTCGGCCCCGGCGATACGCCGCACCGCCCGCAGTTCCGGCCGACCTCGGGATCGGGCTTCATCATCGACCGCGAGGGGCACATCCTGACCAACAACCACGTGGTGACGGACGCGCAGGACATCACGGTCACGCTGAACGACAAGCGGACCTTCAAGGCCAGGGTCATCGGCGCCGACAAGGAGACCGACGTCGCGGTCATCCAGGTCAGCGGCGACAACCTGCCGTACCTGCCGCTCGGCGACTCCGACCGGCTGCGCATCGGCGACTGGGCCGTCGCCATCGGCAACCCGCTCGGCGACCTGCGCGGCTCGGTCACGGTCGGCATCATCAGCGCGCAGGGGCGCTCGAACCTGAACATCTACGGCGGCACGCCCGCCTACCAGGACTTCATCCAGACCGACGCGTCCATCAACTTCGGCAACTCGGGCGGCCCGCTCTGCAACATCCGGGGCGAGGCGATCGGGATCAACACCGCGATCAACCCGAGCGGGCAGGGCATCGGCTTCGCCATCCCCATCAACCTGGCGAAGCACGTGGCCGACCAGCTGCTCTCCGGCGGCACGGTGAAGCGGGCGTGGATGGGCGTGACGCTGGCCGAGCTGACCGCCGAGCTGGCCGAGGGCCTGGGGCTCGACGGCCGGCGGGGCGTGCTCATCCAGAGCGTCCTCAAGGACCAGCCCGCCGACCGGGCCGGGCTCAGGCGCAACGACGTGATCGTGGAGTTCAACGGCGAGCCGGTGACGGATGTGCAGAAGTTCCGGCTCAAGGTTGCCGATATGCCGATCGGGAGCCGGGCGAACCTGGTGGTGCTCCGCGAGGGCAAGCGGGTGCCCGTCACCATGACCCTGGGTCCCAAGCCGCCGGAGGACCAGATCGCGCGGGGCGTGCCGGCCGAGCCGGAGGCCGCCGTGGCGCCCGGCGGGCTCAAGGTGCGCGACCTCGGGGTGGAGGAGAAGGCGAACGCCGGCGTCGAGTCGGGCGTGATGGTCACGGACGTGGCCAGCGGAAGCGCCGCGGAAGACGCGGGGCTCCAGGCCGGCGACGTCATCGAGGAAGTCAACACCAGGCCCGTCACGTCGGCCGCCGCGTTCCGCAAGACGCTCCAGGACGCGAAGGCGGCGAAGAAGAAGAACGCGGTGCTGCTCGTGAACACGAACGGGCAGACCCGCTTCGTGCCTCTGCGGCTCGAGTAGCCGGGCGGCCGCGCGGAGCGCGGCAGGACGTAGACCTCAGCAAGGCCGGGAGGCGGCGTGACACGCCCGCCGCCTCCGGCCGAGCCAGGGAAGGCGAAGGACCATGCGGAACCCCACACTCATCCCCGTGCTCGCGCTGCTCTCCGGGCTGGCCGCAGCCCCGGTCGCGCACGCGCTCCGCGAGACCACGCCCGCTCCCCGGCCCGCGCTGACCGCGCTGCGCTCGTGGTCGTCGCCCACCGGCACGCGCGTGGTCTTCGATTTCTCCGTGCCGGTCGCGCCGGTGGCGCCCGACTCGGGCCTGTCGCGCTCGGTCGTGGTGAGCGTGCCGGGTGAGCCGCTTGCGCGCGCCGAGGGCGTGCCGGCGGTGCTGCGCGTGCGGGACGGACTGGTGGACTCGGTCGAGGCCGCGACCGGCGCCGACGGCGCGCGCTTCCAGCTGTGGTTCCGCGACACCACGCGCTTCAGCGTGTTCGTGCTGCCACCCGACCGGGACAAGCCGTTCCGCGTCGTGGTGGACGTGCAGCGGCCCGGCGGGCGGGCGGAGGAGGACCGGCGCCTCGCCGCGATCGCGACCACCCGGCGCACCGCGAAGGGCGAGCGCGTGCGCCTGGTGGCCGTGGACGCGGGGCACGGCGGCGAGGACGTCGGCGCGCGCGGCCCCGGCGGGGTGCTCGAGAAGCGGACCAACCAGGCGATCGCGCGCGGCCTGGCGGACGAGCTGAACCGGATCCCCGGAGTGCGCGCGCTGCTCACCCGCGACGGCGACTACTTCATCCCGCTGCGCGAGCGCTACCACATCGCCGAGAAGGCGAAGGCCGACCTGTTCATCAGCATCCACGCGAACTCGTCGCCGCGGCGCGGCAAGGGGAGCGGCACCGAGGTGTTCTTCCTGTCGCTGCGCGGCGCGAGCGACCAGGCCGACAGGGACCTGGCCGACGCCGAGAACGCCGCCGACCTGGTGGGCGGCGTGCCGCCGCAGGCCGAGGACGACCTGGTGAGCATCCTGTACGACGTCAAGCGCACCTCGGCGCTCCAGCAGAGCCAGCTGCTGGCCGAGACCCTGCTCGATCACGTCGCGGCCGACCGCCGCATCGGGTCGCGCGGCGTCAAGCAGGCGGGCTTCGTGGTGCTCAAGTCGGTCGAGTTCCCGTCGGTGCTGGTCGAGGTCGCGTTCATCAACAACCCGGTCGAGGCCCGGTTGCTGAGGGACCCCGAGTTCCAGCGCCGGATCGCGCGCCAGCTGGCGACCGGCGTGAAGGCCTACTTCGAGAAGTCGGGCATCGGCCTCACCGTGCAGGGTGGAGAGGCCGCGCCTGCGGCGGGCGGGAGCACGCGGTAGTCGCCGGGATGCCTCGACGGAGCGCCCGTCCGTCCGGCGCGCGCTTCAGTCCCGGGCGCCGCCCGCGCCGACGCGCTGGATGCGCCCGTCGGCGGAGACCTCGAGCGCGCCGCCCGCCGCGCTCTTCGCGGCGATGAAGCGCTCGAGCGCTTCGCGCACCGTCAACCCGGTCTCGACCCGGTCGCGCCCCTTCGCGAGCGTGTCGTAGCTGTCCCCGCCGCCCGCCATGAAGTTGTTGGCCGCGACGACGTAGAGCCTGGCGTCGTCGAGCGGGGCGCCGTCCGCGAGCACGACGGACACGAGCCGCTGCATCTCGGGACGCCCCGGGTCGAAGCTGAAGCGCAGCCCGCTCTGCTGCGTGACGCGGCCGAAGCGCAGGCCCTCCTCGATCACGCGCTTGAGCTCCGCGCCGGTGAGCCGCACCGTCACGATGGTGTTGTCGAACGGCATCACCTCGTAGACCGCGCCCTTCGTCACCGCGCCCGCCGCGAGGTCGGCGCGCAGTCCGCCGCTGTTCTGGAGCGCCACGTCGGCGTGGACCGCCTCGCGGATCGCATCCGTCACCAGGTCGCCGAGCGTGGACTCGCCACCGCGGTTGCGGGTGAGGAGCCGGGCGTTCCTGCCGACCGGGGTCGCCGCCAGCGGCGCGACCGCGGCGTTCCAGCGGCCGACCCGCTCGGCCATCGCCGAGTCGGGCGCGATCTCGTCGCCGTACGTGGTGACGAGCCGCGCGCGGTGCTCGACCACGCGCGAGCGCACCGGATCCACGACCAGGTCGCACACCGCCACGACCTGCCCGAGGGCGCCCGCGATCATCACCGGCGCGCCGCCGATCTGGTCCAGGACCTGGTTGTGGCTGTGGCCGCCGAACCACGCGTCCACGCCCCTCACGCCGCGCGCCAGCCGCGGCAGGTCGCCGCCCACCGCGCGACGCAGCGAGTCGGACTCGGCGGGGATGTGCCCGACCCCGACCACCACCTGCGCGCGTCCCTGCTTGCGCAGCCGCGGGACGTGCCGCGCGGCGGTCGCCGAGTCGTCCGCGAAGCGCAGGTGCGCGACGTTGGCGGGCAGCGTCACCGTCGGGGTCTCGCGGTAGCACAGCCCGAGCACGCCGACGCGCACGCCGCGCCGCGCCACCACGGTGTCGGCGCGCGCCCAGCGCGGCATGCGGTCGGTCTTGCGCTCGATCAGGTTCGCGCCCAGCGCGGCGAAGCGCATCTCGCGGATGCGCGCCTGCAGCGTGTCCACGGTCCAGTCGAAGTCGTGGTTGCCGATCGCCTGCGCCGTGTAGCCCATCGCGTTCATCTGCTCGACCACCGGGCGCCCGAACTGGAGGTTCGAGATCATGGTGCCCTGCCAGCAGTCGCCGCCGTCCACCAGCAGCGTGCCCTCGGGGTTCTCGGCCTTGAGCCGCGCGACGTGAGCGGCGAGCACGGCGGAGCCGCCGATCGGGCGGTTGGTGCGGCGCTCCTTCGCGCCCGGCAGGATGGCGCCGTGGAAGTCGGTGGTCTCGAGCACGCGCAGGGTGGGGAAGCGCGCGTTCACGACCAGCCCGAGCACCTGCGCCCGCGACAGCGTGTCGGGGAACACCGCGCCGCCGCGGGCCGGCGGGTGCACGCGCACGCTGGTCCCGGTGAGCAGGCTGCGGCGGAACGCGGCCTCGTCTGGCGCGGTCTCGAGCGCGTAGTCCGACCTGCGTGCCGCGGCCACGCACCAGTCGAGCGCGTTCGCGAGCGACGCCACCGTGAAGGGGCGGATCAGGTCGTTCGAGGCCTCGGAGCCCAGCACGCGGCGCCTGAGCAGGCCGTCGAGCCACGGCTCGAGCGAGTCGGGCGCGTCGGCGAAGGCGCCCGAGCGCCGCTTCTCGCGCCAGCCGAACGCGCGCGCCAGCCAGTAGGCCAGGTCGCCGCGGCGCGCCGGCTCGTCGGGGAAGAGGCGCAGCACTTCGGCCTTCGGCGCCACGCCCTGGCGCACCGCGAGATCGATGAGCGGGCGCTCGGGCGCGGCGACGTAGTCGGGGATCAGGCTCCAGTTGCGCTCGAAGCTCCCGTCGAGCGCGCCGGCCCTGCGGATGTAATCCGCCACCAGCTGGCGCACCTCGCGCACCGCGGGCTGGAGACGCGGCGCGCGCCGCACCGCCTCGAAGCCACCGCCGCCGTTCATGCGGTAGCTGTTCACCGCGACCGCGAGCTCCTGGTCCAGCGCGAGCGGCAGGCCCTTCCACATCAGGTTCACGATGCGGTCGCCCGCCGGGCGCGTGAGGTCCACCTCGTAGCTCACGCCCTCGGCGGCGTCGAAGTTGTAGCCCGGCATGCCGGGCTCGGCGAGCGGCCGGCCGGCCTCGAAGGTGTAGGCCGCGAGGGCGCGCGCCGACTGCTCGAGCGTCTCCTTGAGCTCGCCGCCGGTCAGCTCGACCACGCCGAGCGTGTTGTCGTAGGGGTAGAGCCGCATCGCGTCGCGCAGCGTCACGATGCCCGGCGCGATCCGCGCCGCGGGGTCGAACAGCGCGGCGAGCGAGACGTCGGCGCCGGTGGCGTCGAGCTGCACGCGCTGGATCAGCTCCCACATCGGGCCGTCATCGTCACGCCCGCGGGGCGAGGAGATCTCCCGCGCCGCGCTCCCGAGCGGCTCGTCGAGCGCCGTGTTCGTGGCGTCGTGGTAGGGCTTCGCGAACGCGGCGAGCGCCGAGTCCGCCGCAGTCGAGTCGGAGACGGCCAGCACCTGCGCGCGGCGCGACGAGACCGTCCACGGCGCGCCCGCGCCCGCGCGGGTGAGGTCCAGGTCCACGCGGCCCAGCGCCTCGCCCCACTTGCCGGCCTGCGTCACCAGCGTGCCGCCGACGGTCGCCGCGGGCACGACCTGGTGGGTGTGCCCGAGGATCACGACGTCCACGCCCGGGACCTCGGAGGCGAGCCGCCAGCCCCAGTTCTCGCCGGGGGTGTCGCCGCGCCGCTCGGTGCCGCTCACCGGGTCCTTCTCGAGTCCGGTGTGCGCGAGCAGCACGACCACGTCGCAGCGCTCGCCCCCGCGCAGTCGCTCGACCTCGCGGCGCGCCGCCTCGACCGGCGGCTCGAAGCGGAGCCCCGCCCAGTTGGCCGAGTCCTCGAGGGTGGGCACGGCGGGCGTGGTGACGCCGACGACGCCGACCTTCACGCCGTCCAGGCTCTTCACCAGCGACGTGCCGAACGCGGGACTTCCGTCGCCCGCGCGCACCACGTTCGCGGCGAGCCAGGGGAAGCCCGCGCCGGCGCGCGCCCGGGCCAGCGCCACGGGGCCGTCGCTGAACTCGTGGTTGCCGACTGCCATGGCGTCGTAGCCCATGCGCGTCATGGCCGCCGTCATCGGCTCGGGCCGGTCGCCGGGGTCCTTCCCGTAGATGGTGACGAGCGGACCGCCCTGGATGGCGTCGCCGTCGTCGAGCAGCAGCACGGGGTGGCCCTCGGCGCGCACGCCCTGCACCATCGTGGCGATCTTCGCGAGCCCGCGCGGGGAGGGCCGGTCGGCCAGGTAGTCCCAGGCGGTGAGGGCGCCGTGCAGGTCGGTGGTGTGGAGCACCGTCACGCGGACGGTCTCGGCGCGCGCAGGCCCGTACGCCACCAGGACGAGCGGCAGGAGCAGGGCGAAGCGGGAAAGGCGCATGGGAGGAGCGCGAAGCTAGCAGTGGCCGGAAACGCGGGTCAAGGACCTGCGGGCTCGATGGCTGCGGGGTGAGACCTGCGGGTTCGCACGGCTGTCCGGCGCCGCCGCGCGGGAAGCGGTCCGGCCGCTCGCTTGCCGCGGGCGCGCGCACCGGGCTAGAGTCCCCGCGCGAGAGACCGACCCGCGCCGCACGCCGGCGCGCCCCATCCCGAGGAACCCATGCCCGAGACCGTCCGGTGCCCCGATTGCGGGCACGACAATCCCGCCGACAGCGCGAGCTGCGAGGCCTGCAACTACCCGCTCAAGCCCCTGGCGACCTCCGAGCTGCCCGCCGCGTCGGAGTCGCCAGTCGTCATCCGCCGGCCGGTGCGCCGCCCGCGCCCGCGCCCGGCCGTGGGCGGCACCTCGCTCACGCTGTGGCTGTTCTTCGGAGTGGTGGCCTCGGTGATCCTGGTGCTCACCGCGGTCAACAGCTTCAAGAAGAGCAACACGCCGGCACCCATCGAGGGCTCGAACGTGGACCAGAAGAAGCTCGCGCAGGAGTACGAAGCGGTGCTGGCCAGGGACTCCATGGACGTCGAGGCCAACGTCGGGCTCGGCAACCTCCTCTTCGACACCGGCAACTGGGACCACGCGATCGCGCACTACTCCCGCGCCATCGCGGGCGACTCGGCGCGCGTCACCGCCATCGTGGACATGGGCGTGTGCTACTTCAACCTCGGCCGCTTCGCCGAGGCCGAGGACTTCTTCCACCTGGCGCTGCGCAGGGAGCCGCACCAGCCGGTCGCGCTGTTCAATCTCGGCATCGCGAACGCGCGCCGCGAGGATTACGACACGGCGATCCAGTACTTCCACCGCGCCATGCAGAGCAACCCGCCGCCCGAGATGCAGGAGCAACTGATGAAGCAATTGCAGAGTGCGATGCAGAAGTCCGGGCGCTCCGCCCCGCCGCTCGAGCAGGGGCAGGCCCCGCCGCCGGGAGGGACGCCGCCCGCGGGCGGCAGGTAGGCGCGGCGCGCCGTCGCGCGGCTACGGCGGTGCCAGCAGCCCCATGCCGCGCAGTGCGGCGAGCGTGTGGCGCGCGTGCGCGGGCGGGGCCACCGCGGCTGCGGCCACCCAGCGCGCGAGGTCGGCGGGCGTATCGAGGTCGTCGAGGCGCCCGAGCGTGCGCACCGTGAGGCCGGCGTCGCGCGCGCGCGCCAGCGTCTGGTCGAGCACGCGCGGCGTGCTCCACTCCACGCCCGCGAACAGCCCGGGCGCGCGTCGCGCGAGTCCCAGCAGGTAGTAGCCGCCGTCGCCGGCCGGGCCCACCACCACGTCGTGGCCCTCGAGACCCGCGAAGGCGGCTTCGAGCCGGTCGGGAGCGAGCCCCGGGCAGTCGGTGCCGATCGCGACCGCGCGGTCTCCGGGCGCACCCAGCGCCTCCGCGAACGCGTTCGCCAGGCGCGCGCCCGGGTCCGCGCCCGACTGCACGCGCTGCTCGAGTCCCGCCGGCACCGGCAGCTCCGCGCCGCCGTCCGGCTCGTCCCAGTAGAGCAGGCGCTCGCCGGCCGCGCAGCCCGCGGCGGCATCGAGCGCGTCGCGCAGCATGCCGCGGTAGAGCGCGCACGCGAGGTCGGCGGGCAGCGCGGGGGAGAGTCGGGTCTTGACGCGCCCCGGCACCGGCCGGCGCGCGAAGACGAGGATGCGGCGCATGGCCGCATCGTAGCCGCGAGCCGCCCGCCACGAAAGGGCCGCGAGCGGTCGAAGCGCTCGACGCCGCGATCGTCACGGTTGACAGCCCCGGGAGCGCGTCCCTAGAGTCCACGCGCTCATCCGCCGCGGTCCGCCTCCGCCGGGCAGACGCGGCCGGTCCCGCCGTGGACGGCAGGCCGCGTCCCACCCTGCAGCGCGAGTGGCTCCCCATGTCCGACACCCGTTCCTTCGACCTGGTCGTCATCGGCACCGGCCCCGGCGGCTACGTCGCGGCCATCCGCGCCGCGCAGCTCGGCCTGCGGAGCGCCGTGGTCGAGAAGGACGAGCTCGGCGGCACCTGCCTCAACTGGGGCTGCATCCCCACCAAGGCGTGGATCGTCTCCGCGCACCTGCTCGAGCAGATCCGGCGCGCGAAGGAGTACGGCATCGAGGTCGGCGAGCCGCGGGTCAACTGGGACTGGATGCTGGAGCGCAAGAACAGGGTCGTGAAGCAGCTCACCGGCGGGGTGAAGGCCCTGCTCCAGGGCCGCCAGGTCGAGATCCTCCGCGGCACCGCGACGCTGGGGTCGGCGAACCGCGTCCACGTGGCGCTCCGGGACGGCGGGAGCGCCGACCTTGGCGCCGCGCACGTCATGCTCGCGACCGGCGCCAGCGCGTGGCTGCCGCCCGGCTTCGCGCTCCAGGGCGAGCGCGTCGTCACGAGCCAGGAGGCGCTCGACCTCACGCGGCAGCCGAAGCGCCTGGCGGTGCTGGGTGGCGGCGTGGTCGGGAGCGAGTTCGCGTGCTTCTTCGCCGCGCTCGGCACGAAGGTGACGCTCATCGAGATGCTGCCGCGACTGGTGATGGCGGAGGACGAGGAGATCGCGCAGGCGCTCGAGCGTGAGATGAAGAAGCAGAAGATCGCCGTGCACGTCGGCACGAAGGTGGAGGACCGGAAGGACAACCCCGACGGCTCGCTCACGCTCACGCTCACCGGCGGCAAGACGGTCGAGGTGGACACCGTGCTGGTCGCGACCGGGCGCAGGCCCTACACGGCGGGGCTGGGGGTCGAGCAGGCGGGCGTCACGCTCGGTGAGCGCGGCAGGATCGTGGTGAACGACCGGCTCCAGACCAGCGCGAAGGGCGTCTACGCGATCGGCGACGTCACCGACATCAGGCAGCTCGCGCACTTCGCCTCGGCGCAGGGCAAGGCGGCGGCCGAGATCATCGCCGGGCATCCCGCGCAGACCGACTGGCGCGCCGTGCCTGCCGCGACCTTCACCAGCCCCGAGATCGCGAGCGTGGGCCTCACCGAGCGCGAGGCGAAGGAGCAGGGGCGCGAGGTCAAGGTGGGACGCTTCCCGTTCCGCGCGCACGGCCGCAACATCGCCGACGGCGAGACCGCGGGGTTCGTCAAGCTGGTGGGCGACGCGCGCACCGACCAGCTGCTGGGCGCGCACATCATCGGCGCCAGGGCCAGCGAGATCATCCACGAGTGCGCGCTGGCCATCGCGGCCGACCTGGACATGAGGGACCTCGCCCGCGCGATCCACGCGCATCCCACCGTGATCGAGACCCTCGGCGAGGCGGCCGAGGACGCCGACCACCTCGCCATCCACCTGATGCGGCAGGAAGCGAAGGCGGCGGCGCGGTAGCGGTCCGCGGGGAGACTCCGATGCGGGTGGAAGTGCGCGGGGCCAGCGACATCGGCCTCAAGCGGTCTCAGAACGAGGACCACCTCGGGCACTGGAGCCCCGCCGACCCCGCCGCTCGTGCGCGCCGCGGCACGCTGCTCGCGGTGGCCGACGGGATGGGCGGCGCGCTCGCGGGCGAGGTGGCGAGCCGCATCGCCGTCGAGACCCTGCTCTCGGCCTGGGCCGCCGCGCCCGGCGGCGACCCGCTCGCCGACCTCACCGCCGCGGCCGAGGCGGCGAACCACGCCGTCTACCACGAGAGCCTCGCGCATCCCGACCTCAAGGGCATGGGCACCACGCTGTGCGCGGTGGCGGTGCGCGGCACCGAGGGCCTGGTCGCTCACGTCGGCGACAGCCGCGCCTACCTGGTGCGCGACGGCGTGGCGCGCGCGCTCACCGACGACCACTCGCTGGTGGCGCAGCTGGTGCGCTCGCGTCAGCTCACGGTCGAGCAGGCGCGCGTGGACCCGCGCCGCAACGTGATCACCCGCAGCGTGGGCGTGGGCCCGACGGTCGAGGTCGAGGCCGCGCGCCTCGACCCGCCTCTGCGCGCCGGCGACACGCTCGTGCTGTGCACCGACGGGCTCCACGGGCTGGTCTCGGACGCGGAGCTCGCGGTGGCCGCGACGGCGGCCGGCCTCGATGCCGTGTGCGCGGACCTGGTTCGTTTCGCCCGCGAACGCGGGGGGTACGACAACATCACCGTGCTGGTGGCACGGCTCACCGAAGGGGAGTAGCGTCCCCGGCGGCCGCGAACCCACGGATCCCGGGCCACCGGCCCGGGCTCTCATCCCCGGAAGGAGGGGGCCCATGAACACCGTCCAGACCCCGTACGGCTTCGGCGTCCAGCTGGACCTGCCCTTCGAGCAGGCGATCGCGAAGGTCACCGGGCTGCTCAAGGAACAGGGCTTCGGTGTGCTCACCGAGATCGACGTCCAGAAGACCCTCAGGGAGAAGCTCGGCGCGGACTTCCGCCGTTACGTCATCCTCGGCGCCTGCAACCCGCAGCTCGCGCACCGGGCGTTCCAGGCGGAGCTCGAGATCGGGCTGCTGCTGCCCTGCAACGTGGTGGTCCACGAGGAGGGGGCGGGCTCGGTGGTCGCCTTCGTGGACCCGAACGCGGCGATGAGCGTCGTCGGCAACCCGGCGCTCGAGCCGATCGCCCGCGAGGCGCGCCAGCGTCTCGAGAAGGTGCGGGACCAGCTGGCCGGTCGCTGAGGACGCCTGCGCGGGCAGTGGCCGGGGGCTCCCCGCCCCCGGTCGTTTTTTTTCGAGTCTCCCGGACCACGGGTGCGTCTGAAGGGGGCGTCGGCACTCGGCGGTCGCCCTCCCCAGGGGTGCAGCATTCCGCCGCACGGGTCCTGCCCGTAGCCTCCCCCACGGATGCCTTGCGCTTCACCTATCCGTCCCATACATCCCAGGAGCCGCAACGATGAAGCGCTGTCTCGTTCGTCTGGCCCCGGCGGCATTGGTGGCCGCCCTCGTCCCCGTCCTGTCCTCGCTGGCGCTCGCCGCGAGCCCCGCGTCCGGCACCTACAACTCCGCGGACCTCGGCGGCGCGGTGCTCACCGGGCGCGGCTCGCAATCGTGGTCGGCCCCGGCCAATGCCGCGCAGGGTGCGGGCGACGTCATCCACTCCGAGTCCTGGGACGGTTCCACGCTCGGCACCCAGTGGCGCTTCGCGTGCGGGGTGCAGAGCGGGCCGCAGGGGGTGCAGGACAACCGTGTCGCCGGCACCGGCACGGTGGTGTTCACGAACACCTTCGCCGGCGGCACCTTCTTCCTCTCGAAGACCGGCCCGTGGGGGGACGCGGTCAACGACCTCACCGGGACCACGGGCGCGACGCACGCCATCGTCACGGTGCAGTACGTGAACATCGGCGGGAACAGCACGCCGGTCGCCTCGCGGCTCAACATCGACTCGAACGGCCAGTTCGACGGCTCGACCTGCACGCTCACCTTCGTGATCGCGAACGGGCTGGGGCAGGGGGACACCGACTCGAACCCGCCGAAGCCCGCGACCTACCCGGGCTTCCTCGACACCGCCTGCGGCGCCACGCGCATCTACGGCAGCTGGGGCGACATCAGCCAGCTCACGTTGCGCGTCGACTGCCCGGTGCCCGCCCGCAACACGACCTGGGGCTCGCTCAAGTCCATCTACCGTTAGCGCACGTGTGCCCCACGCCCCCGGGGCCCGCGCATGCGCTCGGGCCGCGCGTCCGCGCCACGGGTGTCTCGCGACGGACTGGTGTACGAACGGATACCCTGCGTTCGCGTGCGCGCAGGTTCAGACTTCCTGCGCTCGAGTCCCCCGAGAGACCGGCGGGTTGCCATCAGCCCTCCGACATCGTGTCGGCACTCCAACCCCTCAAGGGGAGGGCACACCATGAGACGAAACGCTACTCGCTCCTTCGCGGCGGTCGCGCTCGCCGCCCTGCTCGTCGCAGCACTCGCTTCGATCGCCGCGGCCATTCCCGTTCCCGGCACCTACAACTCGACGGATCTCGGCGGCAGCCTGCTGCCCGGCCGCGCCTCGACCTCGCGCGCCTGCCTGCACACCTGCGGCGGCGTGGGCGACGTGTTCAACGTGCTGTCGTGGAACGGCACCACGCTGCAGACCCAGTGGTTCGTCCAGTGCGGCATCGAGACCACGCCGTACACCGTGGTGGACAACCGCGTGGGCGGCACGGGGACGGTGGTCTACACCTCGACCTTCAACGGCGGCAACTTCAACTTCAACCCCGGCCCGTGGGGCTCGGGCGCGGGCACGCTCGGCGCCACGACCGTGATCAGCACGGTCCAGTTCGTGAACATCGGCGGCGTGAGCACGGCGGTGGCCTCGCGCGCGAACATCAATGCGTCCGGGATCTTCGACTACGGCTGCGTGCTCACGTTCGTGATCGCGAACGGCATCGGCGTGGGCGAGACCGACGCGCCGCCTCCCTCCAACGTGCTGCCGCCCACCTACCCGCGGTTCCTCGATACGTCGTGCGCGGCCATGCGGATCTATGGTTCGTGGGGTGACGTAGGCCAGATCACCATGAACATCGGCTGCGCCACCCCCGTCCGCTCCTCGACCTGGGGCGCGGTGAAGACGATCTACCGCTGATCCCGATCGGGCCGGCTCCCGCCGGCGTGCACACCGGGGCCCCGTGCTCGCGCGGGGCCCCGAGCGTTGACAGTGCCGTGGGGCCCACCTACATTCCGCGTGACCCCGTCCCGCTCGTCACGTGAGGAACACGCCATGGGCCCCACGATCGTGGCACTCCATCTCTGCCCGGCTTTGCGCGCGCCGCTCCTCGCGGTCGAGCGCGTCTCGGCGCTGCGCGACCAGGGGCTCAAGGGCGACCGGCACGCGAAGGCCGGCAGCCACCGCCAGGTGCTGCTCATCGAGCGTGAGACGCTGGACCAGTTCGGGCTCCGGCCGGGCGACGTGCGCGAGCAGGTCACGGTGCAGGGCATTGACCTGAACGCGCTGGCCGCCGGCACGCGCCTCAGCGCCGGCACCGCGGTGCTCGAAGTCGCCGGACCGTGCACGCCGTGCGAGCGCATGAACGCGCTGAGGCCCGGCCTGATGGACGCGCTGCAGGGCCGCCGGGGGCGCTTCGTGCGCGTGGCCGAGCCGGGCAGCTTCGCGGTCGGCGACGTCCTCATGGCAGGATAGCCGGGCCCGATGCCACGCGCCGAGGACGCATGCTGAGCGAGCCGGGTTCCGCGACACCGCCGAGTCTCGAGGAGATCGAATCCCGCATGCGTCCGGGCGCGCTCTCGCGCGCGGGGTTCCTGGCGCCGGGCGAGCGCCTGCGCGACGTGCTCGACGACGACGCGCGCGCCCTCGACGAGCTCGGCGTCCCGGCGCGCGCCCTCTCCGGCCGGCTCGAGGCGCTGATCCGGCTCGCCGCGCTCGACCCGCTCGGCTGGGTGCGGCTCGAGGGGCGCCTCGAGGTGGAGTGCGACCTGCGCCCGTGCGCGGTCGAGGGGGCCTTCGAAGCGCGCATCGAGCCGCGCCTCGGCTACCAGGTGTGTCCGTGGTCGTGGGACGTCGAACGCCCGCACGCGTGCCGCCCCGACCGGGTCTACGCCTACAGCGACCTCGACTGGACCGTGCGGAACCTGCACAGCGGGGAGGAGATGAACGGTCCCGGGCTGATCGTCCACCTGATCCGCGAGCACGGCTTCTTCGAGGGACCGGGCTCGCCGTTCCGCGTGGATCCGCGCGCGCTGGCGCGGGTGCTCGAGCTGGCCCCGCAGGGGGGATGAGCTGAGCGAGGCGCCGGCCGTCGGCCGCGGCGCCGCGGTGGGGAGGGCGTCCTGCAGCGCACGCTGACCTTCATCACGCTGTTCGCGGTGGCGGTCCTGATCGCCACCGGGGTCTCGTCGTGGCTCGCCTGGCGCGGCGTGCGCACCGCGCTCCGCTCCGAATTCGAAAGCCGCATCGAGCGCGTGGCCGCGACCGCGGCGCGCGAGATCGGCGCCTCCGAGGTGGCCGAGGCGCGCCTGCGCGAGGAGGGGAGTGGCTACCTCTCGATCCAGGTCCAGCTCGTCACGCTGCGCACCGCCACCGGGGTCGAGAACGCCTCGCTCATCGACACCACGCGCGTGACGCTGGTGGACGCGCGCGAGTCCGAGTTCGGCGAGGGCCTGGTGAGCCCGCTCGACACGCTCGCCCACGCCGCGCTCGCGCAGGCCCTGGCGGGGCGGTCCGCGGTCTCGCCGCCGTTTCGCCACGACGGGCGCCTGGTGCAGGCGGGTTTCGCCCCGGTGCACGACGAAGCCGGGCGCGTGCTCGCGGCGGTCGCGGTCGAGGCCGACCCGGTCTACACCGGGGTGGTGGCCGGGCTCGGCCGCAAGCTCCTGGTCATCGCGCTGGTCACGCTGCTCGCGATCGTGCTGCTGGCGGCGTTCGTGATCCGCGGCGCGTGGTCGGCGGCGCAGCTCGAGCGCCGGCTCTCGCGCGCCGAGAACCTC
>CAYHRW010000021.1:0-3982 GCA_964359105.1 uncultured bacterium | reverse complement strand
CGGCGATGGGGCGGCTCGCCGCCTCGCTGGCGCACGAGATCAAGAACCCGCTCGCCATCATCCGCGGCTCGGCCCAGCGGCTCGGCAGGCTCGAGCCCGAGGCGCGGCGCATGGCCGACTTCGTGGTCGAGGAGGCCGACCGGCTCTCCCGCACGGTGGCGCGCTACCTCCAGTTCGCGCGCGGCGGGAGCGAAGGCGCGGTCCCGGCGGCGGGCGAGGCGGGCGACGCGGCGGCGGCGCTGGCCGCCACGCTCGACCTGCTGGACGGGGAGCTCCGGGCGCGCCGGGTCGCGCTGGAGCGCGGGCCGCTGCCGGCCGCGGCGCCGGTGGCGCTGGACAACGAGTCCCTGAAACAGTTGTACTTGAACCTGATCCTCAACGCGCTCGAGGCCATGCCGGAGGGCGGCAGCCTGGCGGTGGGGCTGTCCGAGCGCGGCGGGAGGATCGAGGTGAGCCTGAGCGACAACGGGCCGGGCATCCCGCCCGACGTCCTCCGGCGCCTGGGCAACCCGTTTTACACCACCAAGGCCACCGGCTCGGGCCTCGGCCTGTTCCTGGCGCGCCGCCTCGCGCAGTCGGCGGGCGGTGACCTCAGGATCGCGAGCGAAGCCGGCCGGGGTACGACCTGCGTGGTCCGCCTCGCGCGGCGGAAAGGATGAGACTCCCGCGCATGACCTCTCGACGGGTTCTCGCGACGTTCGCGGGGCTGCTGCTCCTCGGCGCGGGCGGCTGCGCCCGCGCCACGCTCGACATCCAGTCGGACACCTGCTGGGGGGCACGGTGAACAAGAACCAGATCTACATCGAGGGCTGCGGGGACAAGACCTACAAGTTCTCGAGCGGGTTCAAGTGCGCGCAGTTGAGCAAGCGGAGCAGGGAGCGCACCCTGCGCGCGCGCATCCGCAAGAAGCAGGTATGGGTCGAGACCACGGCGCCGTACGGCACCATCGACGTGTGTTACTGACGAGGCGGACAGGGAGGAGCACGTGAAGGTCCTGGTGGTGGACGACGAGATCAGGAACGCCGAGCTGACCGCGCTCGAGCTGCGCGACGCCGGACACGACGCCGCGTTCGTGAACGGCGGCAAGGCGGCGCTGCGGAAGCTGGAGCAGGAGGCGTTCGACGCGGTGATCACGGACATCCGCATGGCTCCGCCGGACGGGCTCGAGCTGCTGGCGGACATCCGCGGGCGCTGGCCGGACTGTTCGGTGCTGCTGATGACCGCGTACGCCGACCTGGACTCCGCGGTCAAGGCCCTGCGGCTCGGCGCCTTCGACTTCGTGGACAAGGCGGGCGACTTCCGGGCGCACCTGGTGACGCGGCTCGAGCGGCTGGCCGAGCACCGCCGCCTCGCCCGGACCGTGGACTCGCTCGAGAAGGGGCTCGCCACCATCGTCGGCGACTCGCCCGCCCTGCGCGGCGCGGTGGAGCTGGCGCGGAAGGTGGCGAAGACCGATTCCACCGTCCTGCTGCGCGGCGAGAGCGGCACGGGCAAGGACCTGATCGCGCGCGCCATCCACTACACCAGCCCGCGCGCCGCGGGGCCGTGGGTCAAGGTGAACTGCGGCGCGCTGCCCGAGGCCCTGCTCGAGAGCGAGTTGTTCGGCCACGAGAAGGGCGCCTTCACCGGCGCAGTGCGGCAGAAGCCGGGGCGCTTCGAGGACGCGCACAAGGGCACTATCTTCCTCGACGAGATCGGCGAGCTGCCGCTCCTTCTCCAGGTCAAGCTCCTCCAGGTCATCGAGGAGAAGACCTTCACGCACGTGGGCGGCAACCATCCCATCCGCGTGGACGTGCGCATCGTCGCCGCGACCAACCGCAACCTCGAGGAGATGGCGCGCGAGCGCCAGTTCCGCGAGGACCTGTTCTTCCGCCTGAACGTGTTCCCGATCACGCTGCCGCCGCTGCGCGAGCGACCCGGCGACGTGCGCCCGCTCGCCGAGCTGTTCCTCGAGCGGCACGGCCTGCCGAAGGACCGCATCACGCCCGGCGCGATGCGCGCGCTCGAAGCCTGCAGCTTCCCCGGCAACGTGCGCGAGCTGGAGCACATGCTCGAGCGCGCCATGATCCTGGCCGGCAACGAGGCCGTGGACGTGGAGCACCTGTCGTTCGCGCAGATGCTCCCCGCCGCAGGCGCGCCGGGCGGCGCGTGCGCCCCGGGCCCCTCGTGGCTGCCGGAGATCCCGCCCGAGGGGCTGTCGCTCGAAGCGCTCGAGCGCGAGCTGATCCTCAAGGCGCTCGAACGCGCGCGCGGCAACAAGAGCCAGGCCGCGCGGCTGCTCGGGCTCACGCGTCGCACGCTCTACTCGCGCATGGAGCGCCACGGGCTGCGCCGGCCCGGCGAGGAGGGCGAACCGGGCGAGGACGAAGGCGATCCGGCCGGCGCTCCGCCGGCGGGGAGCGAGCCATGAGCGTGCTGCGCGGACTGCTGTTCGACAACCTGGGCCTCAAGCTCGCGGCGCTGCTGCTCGCGGTGCTGGTCTACCTCAACGTCTACCTCGACCGCCCGGCCTCGATGATCGTGTCGTTCCCGCTCGAGCTCCACGACCTCGCCGACTCGCTCTCGCTCTCGGGCCCGGTGCCGGCCGCGGTCCAGGCCGAGCTGCGCGGCACCGGCAAGCAGCTGCTGCGGCTGCGCGTCACCGAGCCGCCGCTCAAGCTCTCGCTGGCGGGCGTGGGCGCGGGCCGCTTCGAGCGCGCGATGACCAGCGAGGACCTGCCGCTCTCCGCGAGCGACCTCCTGCAGGCGGACCGGCTGGTAGGGCCGCGCACCATCGAGCTCCAGATCGAGCGCAAGATGCGCCGCGAGGTGCCGGTAGCCCTGCGCGTCGAGGGCCTGCCCGGCAGCGGCGCCGCGTTGAGCGGACCGGCGACGGCCGAGCCCGGGAGCGTCGTGATCACCGGGCCCGCGCCCGTGGTGGCGAAGCTCGACAGCGTGGTGCTGCTGCCCGCGCGCATCGGCGGCCGGCGCGACTCGGTGCGCGTCCAGGTGGCGGCCGAGGCGCTGCCCGACTGGTGCGTGATGGAACCGCCGCTGGTCAAGGTCACGGTCCCGCTCAAGCGCCTCGCGCCCTGACGCCGCGCCCGAAGAGGTGCGCCCCGGGCCCTTCGGACCCGGGGCGCTCTGGGGTTGGTTGGCGGGGTGGGAGGTCGCGCGTGAGATGGCAGGCTCGGATGGTGGGACGCGACCCCTTCACCCTCGTCGCCGATGAAGAAGGGCAAGCCATGTGCCACGCGCGGTGCGCGCGCGTGCCCGCGCGGATACCACAGTAGATCCGGGGTTTCACGATGGGCGCTCGCGCGCATCGGGGGAACCCGCGCAGCCCCGGCGGCGCGTTCCGCACGCGGGCCCACTCCGCCCTGCACGGTCGCGCGGCACCGCCGCCGGGGGGAAGGGATGGGTGAAGAGCCCCGGCGGTCCGACGGCGGCGAAGCCGGCGAGCCGGGGAAGGCTGAAGATGCTGAATCGTCGAGGCGTGGTCCGTCCACGCGGGAGCCTTTCCGGAGCTTGACACCCGCGGGGGGCGCGCATAGTCTGAATACGCGAAACCGAGGCGTCGCGACTCCTCCGATACGAGCACGGCGCCCGCTCGCCGCGGCGATACGCCCTTCCAGGTCCCCGGGCGCGCCGGCCTCCCGAATGCAGGACACGGAATCCTTCTCAGCGCGTCTCCACCACGTCCAGTCCACGAGGAACCTGTTCCCGGCTCCCTGAGAGCGGACCCCTTCAACCACCCGAACCACGGATCATCAGGCCAGCGGACCCGCACGGCCCGCGCCCACGGCCACCCGCCGCCGCACTGATCTTCGATCTCTCGCGACGGCCGCGCCGGCACCCAGAGGCGAAGCGATGGAAACCACCGCGACCCCGCAACAGACCATGGAGCTGTCGGAGCTCAAGGGAAAGACCATGTCCGAGCTCCTGCATCTCTCCCAGGAGCTCAACATCCAGGGCACCAGCGGCCTGCGCAAGCAGGAGCTGA
>CAYHRW010000020.1:1297-19212 GCA_964359105.1 uncultured bacterium | reverse complement strand
GCGGGCGCCCGCCGCGGCGCGGCCCAGCCCGGCGAGCAGGTCGAGCAGGCCCGGGCCGTCGGTAGTGTCGCCCCAGCGGCGGCCGGGGTCGAAGCCCACGGTGTTCACCGCGCGCGCGCGCCGCGCCACGTCGCTCGTCGCGTCGAGATGATCGAGGGCCTCCTCCTTGAGCGGGTGCGTCAGGTTCACGCCGCGGTAGCCCGCGGCCGCCAGCTCCTCGAGCACGGCGCCCAGCCGCTCCCGGGGCGTGCGGATGGCGCGCGACTCGCCGGCCAGCCCGAGCGCGGCCAGCCCGGCACGGTGCAGCTCCGGGGAGCGCGTGAAGGCCAGCGGGTCGCCCAGCACCGCCAGCCGGACCTGGCGGCTCACGCGCGGGCCGCGCCCGCTCGCGCCTTCGCCTCGCGCTGGAAGCGCAGGATCATGAGCAGCGCGAACAGGAGCAGCGCGGCGCCGGTGAGCTGGCTCTCGGTGAGGCGGATGGCGCCGGCCTCCGCGAGCGTGGCGTCCAGCTCGTAGGCGCGCGTGACGTCGAGCGGGATGCGCACCGCGGCGAACAGCGCGACGAACATCCAGAACAGCAGCCCGGGGACGCGCAGGCGCAGCCGCAGCGGCCACAGGATCAGGAACAGCACGAGGCCGGCGAGCGCGAAGTAGAGCTGCGACGGATGCACGGGCACCGGGCCGAACTCGAGGCTCGCGAACGAATCGGGCGGGAACACCACGCCCCACGGCAGCCGCGTGGGATGGCCGTAGCAGCAGCCGTTCAGGAAGCAGCCGACGCGCCCGATCAGGGTGCCGAGCGCGAGCGAGGGCGTGAGCGCATCGGCCACCACCCACATCGGCAGCCCCACCTGGCGCGCCGTCAGCAGCCCGCCCACGGTGCCGGCCACCAGGCCGCCGTAGAGCGTGAGCCCGCCCTGCCAGATCCGGATCACGCTCATCCACTGGCCGCGGTAGTCGGCGATGTGCTCGAGCACGAACAGCGCGCGCGCCCCCAGCACCGCGGCCACCAGCGTCACCAGGATCACGGTGACCAGGCGGTCCTCGTCGAGCTGCACCCGCCGCGCCTCGCGCAGCGCCAGCCAGGTCCCGAGCAGGAACGCCACCGAGAGCATCAGGCCGTACGAGCGCAGGTGGATCACGCCCAGCTGGAAGATCTCGGGATGCACGGGTCAGAACTCCTGTCGGCGCAGGGCGACGTTCTGGAGGAGCCCGATCTGGATGCCGTTCACGATCAGGGCGGTGCCTCCGTACGAGATGAGCGGGAGCGGCAGGCCGGTCACCGGGGCCCACCCGATGGTCATCAGCATGTTGACCATGACCTGGTAGAACAGGGCGGCCACCAGCCCCACCGCCAGCAGGCTGGCGAACCCGCTGCGTGCCACCAGCGCCAGCCGGCAGCCGCGCAGGATCAGCACCGCGTACAGTAGCACCACGGCCAGCGCCCCGCCCAACCCCAGCTCCTCGCCCACCACCGAGAAGATGAAGTCGGTGTGCCTCATCGGCAGGAAGGCGAGCGCCTTCTGCGTGCCCTTGAGGTAGCCCTTGCCGGCCACGCCGCCGGAGCCGATGGCGATCTGCGACTGGATGACCTGGTAGCCGGCGCCGTAGGGGTCGCCCTGCGGATCGAGGAAGGTCTCGATGCGGCGCAGCTGGTAGTCGGACAGGTGATCCACCACGCGGGGGAGCACGGTGCAGACCGCCACGTTCAACAACACCACCACGAACACCACGTGCAGCCGGGGCCGCGCCGCCACCCACAGCGCGACGATCGCCGCCGCCACCGGCAGGACGAACCACAGCCCTCCCGGCTGCGAACGCATCAGCAGGTAGGCGCCGGCGGCGAAGACCGGGGTGAGTCCGAGCAGGAGCTGGCCCAGCGGCATCCCGGCCCAGAAGTACATGACGACCAGCATCGCGGGGAACGACAGCGAGGTGCCGAGGTCGGGCTCCTTCGCGACCAGCGCGAACGGCGCCAGCGTGAGCAACAGCGGCGGGAGCCAGTGCCAGAAGCGCCTGAGGTCGCGCTTGGGGTTGTCGAACCAGCGTGCCAGCACCAGCACGGTGGCGATCTTCGCGATCTCCGAGGGCTGGAACCGCAGCGGCCCGAGGTCGAGCCAGCGCCTGGCGCCCATCGCCGTCGAGCCCATCACCAGCACCAGCACCAGCAGCAGCAGCGCGATGCCGTAGAGCGGCCAGGCCAGCGCGTCGTAGGCACGGTAGTGGATGCCCGCCACGATCCACGCCGCCCCGAGCGCGCACGCCGCCCACACCAGCTGGCGGGTCCACAGGCCGTGGTGCGCGCCCGGGACCGAGGTGGCGCTGAACACCATGAGCAGGCCGATGGCCATCAGGCCCAGCGCCGCCAAGGCGAGCGGCAGGTCGAGCGGCGGGAGCCGCAGCCGCCACTTAGTCGCCACGCTCCACCTCCGCGGAGTCGCGCGCCGCGGGGCGCGCCGGGTCGGCGGCCGCCGCACGCGGCCAGGGACGCTGCAGCGAGTCGGGCAGGAAGAGCCGGCGCAGGACCTGACCCGCCATCGGCGCGGCGACACTGCCGCCGTGGCCGCTGTTCTCGATCACGAACGCCAGCGCGATGACCGGGTCCTCGGCGGGCGCGTAGCACACGAACAGGGCGTGGTCCTTCCCGTGCGGGTTCTGCGCCGTGCCGGTCTTGCCGGCCACGCGCAGACCGGGCACGCGAGCCGCGCCGCCGGTGCCCGCGGTCACCGCCAGCTCCATCGCCCGGTGCACGGCACCCCACGACGCGGCGTCGAGCTGCACGCCCGGGTGGGCCGGACGCGGCGGGTGGAACGCCGGCCGCCCTCCCACGCGCTGGACCAGGTGCGGGCGCAGCGGACGGCCACCGTGCGCCACCTCGGCCGTCACCAGGGCGAGCTGCAGCGGGGTGAGCAGCAGCTCGCCCTGGCCGATCGCCAGGTTCAGGAGCAGCCCAGAGCGCCAGCGCCCCGGCCCCCAGCGGCGGTCGTAGTAGGCCGCGCCCGGCACCAGCCCGCCGCGCTCCTGCGGCAGGTCCACTCCGGATGCGGCACCGAGCCCGAAATCGCGCGCGGTCTGCTCGAGCCGCGGCAGACCGAGCCTGAGGCCCAGCTGGTAGAAGTAGACGTCGCATGAGTGCTGGAGCGCGCCGGTCAGGTCGAGCGAGCCGTGGCCGCGCTTCTCCCAGCAGCCGAACCGGCGCCCGCCGTAGTTCATCCCGCCCGCGCACGCCGCGAGCCGGGTCTGCGGCGCCGCCACCGCGCCGCGCAGCGCCGCCGTCATGCTCACGATCTTGAACGTCGAGCCCGGAGGGTAGACGCCCTGGATGGCGCGGTCGAGCAGCGGGTTCGCGCCCCCTTCCGACAGCTCGCGCCAGCGCGCCCGGCTCAGGCCGTGCGAGAACTCGTTGGGGTCGAACGCGGGCCGGCTCACCATCCCGAGGATGCCGCCGTCGCGCGGATCGAGCGCCACCGCCGCACCACGCGCCACGTCCGCCAGCACCTCCTCGAGCGCGCGCTGGACGCGCAGGTCGAGCGTGAGCACCAGGTCGCGCCCGGCCACCGGGTCCTCCCTGCGCGGCACCTCCTGGGGCGGCGCCACCCGCCGCCCCAGGGCGTTCACCACCACGTACTCCTTGCCGTCGCGGCCGCGCAGCATGTCCTCGTAGGCGCGCTCCACGCCGGTGCGGCCGATGAGGTCGCCCGGCCTGTAACCCTGGCCGGCACGCTTCTCCAGCTCCTCGGCGCTGATCTCGCCGGCGTAGCCCAGCAGGTGCGCGGCCAGCGTCCCGTTCGGGTAGTGGCGCAGCGGCTCCACCCGCACGTCGATGCCCGGCAGCTCGCCGCGCGACTCCTCGATCGCCGCGAGCACCGCGAAGGGCGCGTCACGGCGCAGCACCGCGCTCTGCCCGCTCTGGTTCGCGAAGCGCACGCGGCGCCGCACCTCGGCGCTGTCGAGCCGGGCCAGCGTGGAGACCCGCGTGAGCCAGTCGGTGGAATGCACCTCGCGCGCGCGTTGCGCGCTCTCGGCCGGGAACGGGCGGAACACGATGCCGAAGCTCGGCGCGCTGTCGGCCAGCAGCTCGCCACGGCGGTCGAAGATGGCGCCGCGCGGTGCGCGCAGCACCTCGAGCCGCACCCAGTTCTCCTCGGAGAGCTCGGCGTACTTCTCCTGCTTCCACACCTGCAGGTACGCGAGACCCGCGACCACGACGCCGAAGCCGGCCAGCGTCAGGGCCACCAGCAGCGCGTGGCGCCGCTGCCTAGCGCTTCGAACCTGGTTCGTCGGCTGCAAGGCCAAAGAGCGGCTGCCCGCCGCCATGGCGCATGAGCGCGAGCAGCAGGACGCCGAACGGCGCGGTCACGAGCGCCGAGACCGCCACGCGCTGGAGGAGGAGCGGCCAGCCATGGAGCACGCCGAACTCGAAGGCGAGCGCCCAGAGCTGATGGATGACGGTGGCGGCGAACAGCAGCACCAGCTGGGTGACCGCGTTCTCCCGCACCACCGCGCGGCTGAGGCGCCCGACCCCGTAGCCGATGAGCGCCAGCGCCAGCGCGTGGCGCCCGAGCCAGTGCGCGGCGTCGAGGTCGGCGCCGAGGCCGAGGACGAAACCGAAGGTGGAGCCCCAGGTCTCGCCGTAGCGCAGCGACCACACCAGGACCACGAACCCGAGCACGTCCAGGATGACGCCGCGCGCCGCGAGCACCGAGAGCGCGGTCGAGCGGATGAGCAAGGCCACGCCGGCCATGAGCAGCAGCCCCAGGACGATCTTCATCGCCCGCCACCCCGGCCCGCCGGGAGCGGCAGCGCCGGTCCCGGCACGACGAACGCGTGGCGCAGGCGCGCGAGCCGCGCCGCGGGCTCGACCTCGATCTCCTGCGTGAGCCCGCCGGGGTCGCGGCCGGTGCGCGTCACGCGCCCCACCGGGATGCCGCGCGGGTAGCGCATCGAGAGCCCCGAAGTGAGCAGCCGCTGCCCGGCCCGCACGGTGTCCGAGAGCGGCACGCTGGTGAGGAGCAGGCGCGGGAACGGCGACGGCACGTAGCGCAGCACGCCCTGCACCCCGGTGCTCTCGATCTCGCACGTCACCGCGGCGTCGGGGTCGGTGAGGAGCGTGACCCGCGAGAGCCCGGCGTAGACCTCGCCGATGCGGCCCACCAGCCCGTCGCTCGTCACCACCGCGTCGCCGCTCCTCACGCCCTGCCGCGCTCCGGCGCCGAGCGTGGCCGAGGAGGGCATCGGCTCGCCGGAGAGCGCCAGCACCTCGACCGGGCGCAGCGACATCCCGCGGTAGGCCGGCAGGCCCAGGCTGTCGCGCAGGCGCTGGTTCTCGATCCCGGCCTCGCGCAGCCGGGCGTTCTCGAGCTCGAGCCGGGTGATGCGCTCGTGCAGCTGCTGGTTCTCCCGCCACGCGGCGCTCATCCGGTCCGCCACCAGCACCAGGCGGTCGAACGGCGCGAACACCCACGCCCCGGCGGCGCGCAGCGCGCCCAGCGGGATACGCTCGCCGGTCAGGAGCAGAAGCAGCGAGAGCGCCGCGAAGAGGCCCAGCAGGGCCCCGCTGCGGCGCTCGGCGGGCGGGAGGAACCCCCCCATGCGATCAGTCCATGTGGCCGCTGAGGATCACCTTCTCGTAGGTCTCGGGGTCCTCGAGGATCTTGCCGGCCCCCCGCACCACCGAGCAGAGCGGATCCTGGGCCACGCGGATGTTGAGATTCGTGACCTCGCGCAGGAGCAGGTCGAGGCCGCGCAGGAGGGCTCCGCCCCCGGTCATGAAGATGCCGCGGTCCACGATGTCGGCGGCGAGCTCCGGCGGGGTGCGTTCGAGGCACTCGCGCAGGGCGTTGACGATCGCCCCCACCGGCTCCTGCAGCGCCTCGCGGATCTCCACGCTCGAGACCCGCAGGGTGCGCGGGATGCCGCGCACCAGGTCGCGTCCCTTGATCTCCATGTCCGTTTCTTCGGCCAGCGGGAAGGCCGAGCCGATCTCGATCTTGATGCGCTCCGCGGTCTGCTCGCCGATGAGCATGTTGTACGCCTTCTTCGCGTAGTTGACGATCGCCTCGTCCATCTCGTCGCCGCCGACGCGGATCGAGGTCTTGGTGACGATGCCGTTCAGGGCGATGACCGCGATCTCGGTGGTGCCGCCGCCGATGTCCACCACCATGTTGCCGGTCGGCGCGTCCACCGGCAGGTCCACGCCGATGGCCGCCGCGATGGGCTCGGGGACCAGCAGCACCTGGCGGGCGCCCGCGCGCTCGGCCGAGTCGATGACCGCGCGCTTCTCCACCTCGGTGATGCCCGAGGGCACGCAGATGATGATGCGCGGGCGATAGAGGAACCGGTGCTTCTGGACCCGCTGGATGAACTCGCGCAGCAGGTGCTCGGTGACCTCGAAATCGGCGATGACGCCGTCCTTGAGGGGCCGCACCGCGTTGATCTCGTCCGGAGTGCGGCCGAGCATGAGCTTGGCCGCGCTTCCCACCGCCTTGACCTTGCCGGTGGCCTTCTCGATGGCGACCACCGAGGGCTCGTTGAGGACGATGCCGCGACCCTTGACCCACACCAGGGTGTTGGCCGTGCCCAGGTCCATGGCGACATCCGTCGAGAAGAAGCCCATCAGGTTGCTGAGGAACATCCGTGCCTCTCCGAATGGGTCCGTTGAGCCGGGGAGCATGTAACGAGTTGCCGGGGCGGGAGGCCGGGTTAGGTGGGATGCGCTCGCGCGTCCATGCCGACTCGCGCGGGCACGCTAGCACCTCAAACTCGAGGGCCGCAAGGAGTTTGTCCCGGCGCATCCGGCCGGCCCGCGAAGCGGACCGCGGCGCGCGGGACGCCGCCGCCGCGGGACGCGGGAATGCAGCACCGTGAGCCGGGCGGCGGTGTAGAAACGGCAGCGGTCCTGCGTTGACCCTGTTTCGACCCGGATGCTACCCTTGCGCAATCGTGACCTGGCCCTCCGGCGTGCCCGCATGAACCGGTCCCGGCGACTGGCTTTACTCGTTGTCCCGCTTGTCCTTGTGATGGTGGCCCTGGCGCTCCCGGGACGCGCGCAGCAGTCCTCTTCGTCGCGCTTCGCGTTCGCCGACACCACGCTGCTCCGGGACACGCTGGGCCTGCGGTTCGACCGGCTCTTCCCGCTGGCCGACAGCCTGGGCGTGGTGCCGGACACGCTGCGCGCCATCTCGATCCGCTATCGCCTCCCGCTCCTGCGCATCGTCTTCCTCGCCGACAGCCTGCAGATGCCGGTGGACAGCGTGGGGCCCATGACCGGGCGCTTCAACCCGCTGACGACCGCGGTGCGCCGCCTCACCACGTTCCGCTACAACAGCACGTACAACATCGCGCAGACTTCGAGCACCTGGATCAACGGCTCGGACTACAACTTCGTGCTCGGGTCGCTGTTCCTGAGGAACACCACGAACATCACCATGGACCGCTTCCGGGCGGGCGGGCGCACCAGCCTGCGCGAGACCCGCTCCTCGGTGACCGAGGGCGGCTGGAAGTTCTCCCCCGGCCTCTCGCTGGGCGGGCGCGCGAACCTGGAGCGCTTCGACAGCTTCGATCCCGGCTCGATCAACAACCAGGGCGAGACCAAGAACGAGTTCCAGCTCTCGATGCGCTCGCGGCAGCAGCCCTCGAAGAGCCTCAGCTCGGAGCTCAACTTCTTCAGCGGCCTGCTGGACCTCTCGAACGTGCAGCAGGTCAAGCGCGGCGCCTCGGGCGATCTCAACGGCCGCCTGCGCTGGCAGGGCGGCTGGCTCACCCACGAGCTCACCGGCCAGGTGAGCGGCAACCTGGCGCTCACCCGACTGCCGAGCTCGATCGAGAACCTCAACACGCGGGACCTCTCGAACAACCTGCGCGGCACGCTCGGCCTGTTCCCCGGAAGGCCGGTGGGACTCAACCTGAATTACCAGGTGCGGCGCAGCCGGGTCGAGAGCCCGGGCGACAGCGGGCGCATCACCCGGAATCGCTCCGACAACAGCGGCGCCGACGTCGCGCTGCGGCTGCGGCGCGACAACGAGCGCTACCTGAACCTGACCGGGCGCTTCGGGAACAGCGACCGCGCCACCGGCACGGGGCTCAACTCCCGAAGCAGCGCGCGCGACATCGGCTTCGGCACGGACGGACGCTGGACCCTGCTGGGCTGGAGCATGGACGGGCGCTTCGCGAACGGCTGGACGCGCTCCGAATACCCGAACCGCGCGGCGGCGGGCGGCTACGGCGAGTCGCTCCACACCGTCTCGGTCGAGGGGACGGTGACGCGCAACCTCACACGGAAGATGGTCGTCAAGGCGAACGGGACGGTGAGCCTCAGCACCTACCGCTACTTCCTCGTCGGGGTCTACCCGAACCCTCCGGTCAAGCGCGACCAGTACCGGCAGAGCTACCGCGTGGACCTGCTCTACAACCCCTCCGAGCGCTTCAACAGCGGGCTCGCGCTCGACGTGTCGCGCAACATGCTGGTCAACATCCCGGCCGCCAGCACCGCGGGCAACAACGAGTCGCACACCTACCGGGCGGAGTGGCGCTGGAGCTACCGCATGCTCGGCGGGCTCACGGCGAGCCAGTTCAACACGCTGACGGCCGACTACCTCTTCTACCACTTCCTGCCTCAGAACGACCGGCTGTCGCTCGAGTACAACATCAACACCACGCTGAACGCGGTGATGTCGCCGCGCTTCTCGCTGGACATCATGCACCTCACGCGCTTCCAGCCCGCGGGCAACTACACGCTGCAGCCCGACGGCCTGGTCTACCTGAGCCGCACCGACGAGAGCCAGAACTACACGCTGCGCTCCCGCATGGCCTATACGCCCACGCCGGCCCTGTCGCTGGTGCTCCAGCCCGACTACCTGGCCGCGAACCGGCTCGCCTCCCAGGGCGGCGGGCTCGCGCCGCAACGGCAGAGCCGCCAGCTCAACTTCTCGGGCGGCGCCAGCCTCAACCTGCCCTTCGCCGGCAGGGGCCGGCTCACCGGGGACATCCTTCGGAGCTACCGCGCGGACCGCACGGTGAACTATTCTTCCAGCGGGGTCCCCACCCCCACCCCGCGCTCGCAGAGCGACTACTGGAACGGGAGCCTGCAACTGTCATGGGAACTCTGAGAAGCCCCGCCACCCGTCGCGCCGCACGTCTGCGCCTGGCCGCCGCCGTGCTCGCCGCGGGAGTCCTCGCCGCCGTGCTCGCGAGCGGCTGCAGGCTGTTCCAGCCGGCCATGCCCGAGCTTCCCAGCGCCGGCGTCTACGTGCCGCGCTACAACGACCCGGACACGGTGCTCGCCTCGATGGCGGCCGGGATCGCGCTCAAGGCCCAGGGCTTCGCCGCTTACAGCGGGGCGCTCGCCGACACCCAGGACACCGAGGGCGAGCGCCGGGCCTTCCGCGCCTTCTTCGATCCCGCCGTGCTCGCGGTCATGCCCACCACGCCACCGCCCATCGGCGGCTGGCAGCTCGCCCACGAGCAGCAGTTCTACTCGTACTTCGTCCGGGTGTTCAACGACCCGTACGTGATGCAGTGGACGCCGGACGTACAGCACCCCGACGTGACCGTGGACGAGTCGCACAAGATCCTGTACCGCCACTACCAGGTGCAGGTCCAGGCAGCTTCCGACACCTTCACCATCGCGATCGGCTACGCCGACCTCTACTTCGTCAAGAAGTCGCCCAACAAGTGGGCCATCACGCGCTGGGACGACCGGGTGGACCCGGCCGTCGGCGCCCAGCCGGCCGATCCCAACCAGCAGACGTTCGGCGCCCGGCGCCTGAACTCGCAGGGAGGATGACCATGTTCACGCTGCGGCGCTGCGCCCTCGCGGCCACCCTCGGAACGCTGCCGCTCGCGCTCGCGGGTTGCTTCAACCCGTTCGCCCCGCGCGTGGCCCCCGAGGCGGGGATCTACGTCCCGCCCCCGGCACCAAGCACGCCACAGGGGGCGGTCCGCCTATTCGCCTGGTGCTGGAACAACCGCGCGGCTTCCGAGTACCGTGAGATCTTCACCGACGACTTCAGGTTCCAGTTCGCGCTCGGCGACTCTGCGGGCAACCAGTTCCGCGACCGCCCGCTCGACCGTGCGACGGAGCTGGAGATCGCCCAGCACCTGTTCGTGGGCGGCGGCTCCGAGCCGCCGGCGACCAGCATCCGGCTCAACATTGACCCCACGCTGAACCCGCAGCCGGACACGCGCCAGGGGAAGGACGCCGGGTGGCACAAGGAGATCCTCACCAGCGTGGACCTGTCCATCAAGACCGAGGACAACGAGTACCGCATCACCGGCAACGCGCGCTTCTTCGTCACGCGCGGCGATTCCGCGATCATCCCGCAGGAGCTCAAGACCCGGGGATTCGGCCCGGACCCCAACCGCTGGTACATCGACGCGTGGTGGGACGAGACGCTCGTCGGGCCAGCCGTAGCGGCGGCGGCGGACCGGGGCGGATCGGCGGCGCTGCGGCCCGCCATCGCCTTCACCGTGACGGCGCTCGAGGCGCGGCCGTCGAACGGGAGCGCGCGGGTGGAGCGTCCGGCGCGCCCCCTGCTGCCCGAGCAGATCAGCTGGGGGCAGCTCAACGCGTTCTACCTGGCCGCGACGCGCTGAAGGCGCGCGGCCGGCGGTGTGTCCATCACCCTGAGCCGGTGGAGGGGACGCAATGCCAGATGAAGGCGCGAACATCCAGAAGGAGCTCAACCCGCTGGCGAACGCCGAGCGCCAGTTCGACGAAGCCGCGGCCCGGCTCAACCTGCCCGACGGGCTCAAGGAGGTCATCAAGCGACCGCGGCGCGCGACCATCGTGTCGCTCCCGGTCCACATGGACGATGGCTCCATCCGGGTGTTCACCGGCTACCGGGTGCAGCACTCGATCGTCCGCGGCCCCGCCAAGGGCGGCATCCGCTACCACCCGCAGGTGTCGCTCGAGGAGGTCAGCGCGCTGGCGGCGTGGATGACGTGGAAGTGCGCGGTGGTGAACATCCCGTTCGGCGGCGGCAAGGGCGGGATCGCCTGCGACCCCGACCGGCTCTCCAGGGGCGAGCTCGAGCGGCTCACGCGCCGCTACGCCGCCGACCTCTCCGACCTGTTCGGCCCCGAGAGCGACGTGCCCGCCCCCGACGTCAACACCAACGAGCAGGTGATGGCGTGGATCGTGGACACCTACTCGATGCACGAGCGCCGCACCGAGTACGCGGTCGTGACCGGCAAGCCGCTCGAGGTCGGCGGCTCGGCCGGCCGGCGCGAGGCCACCGGGCGCGGCGTGCTGCTCTGCGTGCGCGAGGCCTGCGCGCACCTGAAGCTGCCGCTCCGCGGCGCCCGCGTCTCCGTGCAGGGCTTCGGCAACGTGGGTTCCGTGGCGGCCGACCTGATGGCGAAGGACGGGGCGAAGATCGTGGCGGTCTCGGACGTCACCGGCGCGGTCCACGATCCCGGCGGGATGGACGTGCCGGCGCTGCTCGCGCACGTCGCCCGGCAGCGCGGGGTGGCGGGCTTCCCGGGCGCGAAGCCGCTCGCCGGCTCGATCATCGAGCACGACTGCGACATCCTGGTGCCGGCGGCGCTCGAGAACCAGATCACACCCGGGAACGCGCCGCGCGTGCGCGCCCGGATCGTGGCCGAGGGCGCTAACGGGCCCACCACGCCGGACGCCGACAAGCTGCTCGAACAGAAGGGCGTCATGGTGATCCCCGACATCCTGTGCAACTCGGGCGGGGTCACCGTCTCCTACTTCGAGTGGGTCCAGAACCGCATGGGGTTCTACTGGCCCGAGCACGAGGTCAACCAGCGCCTCGAGGAGATCATGGTGCCGGCGTTCCAGGACGTGCTCGCGAAGTCGCTCGAGCACAAGGTGAGCCTGCGCGTGGCCGCCTTCATGGTGGCGATCGAGCGGGTGGTCAAGGTGATCATGCTGCGCGGCCTGTACGCGTAGCAGACCGCCCCACGGGAGGGGCCTGCGGAGCGCGCTCCGCAGGCCCTTTCGCATGCCCCCGCACGGCACGGGCGCCCCGCGGCGGCGCGGCCCGCGGGGGCGGCCCCGCGGGCCGCACGCTACGTCCCCGTCTCCTAGAACCCGAGCCTGACGCCCAGGTCGAAGATGTCGTCGAACAGGCCCTGCCGCACCGGGCGCCACGTGAGGTCCACGCCCAGCCGGGCGGTGTCGCCGGTGCGGATCCTCGCGCCCGCGCCGAGCGCGACCCCGGTGTAGAGGTCGTCGCCGCCGCGGAACTTCACGGTCTCATCCCCGGTGGTGAGGTCCACCCGGTTGTTGAACGCGCCGAAGTACGAGCCGCGCAGCGCGAACAGGTCGCGGTAGCCCCACTCCAGACCGCCGCGCAGCTCGTCACCCTCGAAGTTGTTGTTCTGGAACGAGCCGAGCGCAGTCAGCCGGTACTGCGGGCTGCTGAACATGTCGGCGCTCGCCGCCAGGCTGAAGAACGACGGCATCTCGAAGCTCGCGGACTCCGAGTTGAAGATGCGCGGCACCGCCGACGGATCGGAGCCCGGTGGCAGCACGCTGATCTCCGAGCCCGGCCCGCTGAACGCCATGCTGGGCCCGAAGTTCTTCATCACCATGCCGACCTTGAGCCCGTTCCACCCGGTCAGGTACTGCACCCCGAAGTCGAACGCCACGCCCGAGGCGGACTGGGTGATGATGCGCTCGTTCACGTAGTTCGCGGTCACGCCGAACATCACGCGGTCGGTGAACTGCTTCGCCCACGACAGGCCCAGCACCGTGAAGGTGGGCTGCGCGATCTCGCCCGTCCCTTCCGGCGCGTCCTCCGTGGTCACGATGACGTCACCGACCGACAGCACCTTGGCGTTGAAGCCCAGCACGCCGAACGCCCCCAGGTTCGAGGCGATGGCGGCGTAGTTGAGCTTCTGCTCCGCGAAGAACGCGGTGTGCGTGAACATGGCCTCCGTGTGCTGGAGGCTGGCGAGGCCGGCGGGATTCCAGTAGATGGCTTCCACGCCCGACGCGTCGCCGACCACGGCGCCGCCGAGCGCGGTGCCGCGGGCTCCCACCGGGATGCGGAGCTCGAGAGCCCCGTCCGTGCCCTTGCGCCCTTCCGAGCCGGCATGGGCCGGCGCCGACGCTCCGATCAGGAGGGCCGTCAGGACGAGCGCGCGTACGATGAGACGGTCCATCGTGTCTCTCCTCTGCGCTGGGATCTTCGACATCGTCGCACCCTCCTAGAAGTTGTTCAGCCGTTCCTTCTCCATGAAGACGACCAGGCGCCCGAACGTGGTGCCCGCGCTCCCGGCGTCCACATGGTAGATGTAGATCCCGCTCCCGACCGGCAGACGGTTCTCGGTCTGGAGGTCCCAGTCGAACACCGACGTGGTCGGATCGGTCTTGCGGAGCGTGCGCACCAGCTGGCCCGACAGGTTGAAGATCTTGATCGTCGCGGTCTCCGGCATGTTGATGAACCGGACGATGCGCTGGAACTGCGACAGCTCGTAGCGCGACCGCATGTAGTACGGGTTCGGCACCACCCGGATGCGCTGGAGCCCCTGTTTCTCGAGCGCCACGTCGCCCCGCACGATGTCGGTCGCGCAGAAGGTGTACACGTCGTTCGCCGACCCCGGGTTCGCGTACAGGAACTCGAACGCGTCGCCGTCGTCGATGACGTCGCTCGCGCCGCGCAGCTTGACGCCCATCGCGTACATCAGCGGCTGCGAATCGTCGGCCACCGCCCCGTCGAACGCGATCGCCAGCTTCGGCGTGTCGCTGTAGGGCCGCCGGATCACGAACAGGTACTCCCGGTCGCCGATGGCGTCATCCGACGGATCCCAGGTCGAGTCCTGGCTCGCAAGCTGCGACCCCAGTGGCAGGTAGGTCCCGGCCGCGTCGGTGACCATCTTCTCGACGAACGCCGCGTCGAGCTGCACGTCGTTGATCGCGTCCCAGACCTGGAAGTTGCAGTCGTGGAAGCCGCCGTAGTTGTAGGCGCGGCCGATCGCCGGAGCCGACCCGTCGGCCTGTTGCAGGCGGAAGAACCGGTAGGCCTTCTGCGTGGCGGTGTGGTCGAACCGGATCTGCACCGTGGTGAAGGAGTCCGGCATGGCCGCCGGGTCCAGCGTGCCGCCGAAGAAGTCCCAGCCGTAGCCCGCGCCGCCGCCGAAGAAGGGCAGCCCGAAGTTCACGCCCTCGATCGCGCGGCGGTGATCGGTGTTCAGGTTCCGGTACGCCGCGTCCTGCAGCTTCGGCGAGTACTGGCCCACCACCTTGACCTGGAACCCGTCCTTGACCTGGTAGTCGGCGTCACCCGACTTGTTGACCTGGTGCTTGAGCAGGGTGTCCCCGGCCGTGGTGTTCAGGAGGTTCCAGCCCACCGTGACCAGCTCGGTGCCCACGGTCACGGGTGACGGCAGCGGCGAGAACGTCACCTTGTAGCAGTCACCGTTCGTGAGGTTTGGGTTCACCACCGTCGCCGTCACGACGTCCGTGGAGGGCGGCTTGAGCGGGTCCACGCGCGAGTACGTGAACGAGTCCACGTGCGCCGTCGAGGGATCGGTGCCCGACGCCCACCGCTGCGGCATCACGCGCACCACGGCCTGCGCGTTCTCCAGCACCTTGGGCCGCTCGGTCGGCCCGTACGAATAGGCCGTGACCGCGAAGAAGTACTCGCTCGCGTCGTTGAGCTTGCCGCCCCGGATCGCGTCCTGCGTCACGGTGTGGCAGTAGCTCACGCCCGCGTCCGACCCGTAGGCCACCGGGAACTGCGGGATGAGCTGGCCGGTGGTGACGTCGAACACCTCGTCGAAGATGACGCGGACCGCGTTCACCTCGTCGTGAGTGGCGATGAGCCGCCACGGGCCGGCCACCGTCTCACCCTGGTAGACGTTGTAGCCTTCGAAGGTGTAGCCGGCCTGGGTGTAGTTGAAGCGCGAGGCCGCGTCCCAGCACAGCGTGACGGTGCCGTGGTCCACGGAGACGTCCACCTTGGGCTGCGCCGGCGGGCTCGGCAGGAGGAAGCCGCGATCGAAGGCGTCCTGCGCGAACGTGTCGAAGAAGCGGAGCCCGGCGATCGAGGAGAGGCGATCCTTGCCCTGCCCCACGATGATCGCGCCCACCACCTCCTGCACCTCGCCAGGGCGCATCACGAACGGCCCCGAGGAGAGCAAGAAGCGCCGGTCCGCCGGGTTCGTGTCCAGCCATCCGGTGCCCGTCACCGGGTCGCCCGAGACGAAGAACTTGGTCGGCAGGCCGGTGGTCGGGTCAATCACGTCGCTGCCGTCCGGCATGAACCCGCGCATGTAGTTGTAAGTTTCGTCGAACGACGCCGGGTCGGTGCCGTTGATGTACTTGTTGAACGAGGCGAGGCCCAGCGTGTCGCCGCTCTCGCCGCGCGGGCCGAGGAAGAAGTCGTAGCCCACCGTGGGCGGCGCGGAGCCGTACTGCTGGTCGTTGTTGGTGGAGTTGTAGACGTAGCCCAGCGAGAGCGTGGTGTCGCAGCCCACCAGGTCGTCCGTGAACCCGCCCAGGTCGGGGTCCGACCACATCGACACGTACATGTCCTTGAGGACGTTCACGCTCTTGTTGATGATCTTGAACTTGAGGAACACGGTGTTGCCGAGCGCACCCTGGCGGTTGAAGGCGAAGGTGGTCTGCTGGATCTCGAGCCCGAGCGGATTGGTGCCGCCGGAGTTGTTGGTGTGCCGCCCCGGGTCCGCGTCGTTGTAGACCGCCCACGTCATCTGGTCACCGAGCACGTCCGGGCCCAGCACCGAGTCGTCGGGGGCCGCGGGGTTCAGGTGGTGCCAGCGCGTCGGGGCCCCGTAGGGGGCCGCGCCCAGCATGTACTCGCTCCACGAGTGGTGCACCAGCGGGTCGGGGACCGAGGTGTCGTTCGGGTCCACGGTGCGCTCGACGTGGGCGCTGTCCTCCGGGTCGCCGGTCCAGCGCGCCACCTTGTAGACCTTGTACTCGGCCCTGCTCGGATCGTCCCAGGTCCCGCCCACCATCTGCCCCGGGCCGTACTCCTGGGAATACTCCGCCACTTCGACGCGCGTCTCGCTGGTGGCCGAGTCCACCGCGCCCAGCCAGAGGCCCGAGGCGAACACCGCGGTCTTGTTGGTGCCCTTGGGGTACATGAGACCGGAATTGCCGGTGCTCAGGTCCCAGGCGAAGGAACCGAAGTTGGTGACGAACATGTTGACGTTGTTGACGTCGATGCGCCGCTGGTTGTCCAGCACCATGAGCCGGGCCGGGAGCGCGACGCGCGGCCGCGCCGCCTTGGTCGGAGCGCTGGACCACGAGGGCGCCGCGCCGACGGTCATGGCGGTGGACGCCACGACCAGGGCGAGGCATACGCGACGGATGTCCATCATTGGCCTCCTGCCAGCTGTAGGGTCCACGCTCAGAAGTTGGTCCGGAAGCCGAACCGGACCAGGCGCGGGTTGGAGTACAGGTTCGGGTTGTTCTCGGCCAGCCGGTACGTGTCCACGGCGGCCTGGCCGTTCGCGTCGGCGAACGCCTGGCCGTCATCCGTGTTGAGCCAGCCCGTCGTGAACGGCGATCCCGAAGAGGTGTAGACCGTGTTCGGGTTCCTGGCGTCGAGCAGGTTGAGCACCCAGACGAACGCTTCGAAGTCGAGCCCCGCGAGGCCGAAGCCGCGCGTGGCCTTGAGGTCCAGGTTGCTGGTCCACGGCCCGTACCTCGAGTTGAGCGGGCCCGTCGGCTGCGTGGCCACCGCGGCCAGCGTGACCTCGTTGAAGACCGTGGCGGGCGTGTAGGGCGTGCCGCTGGCGATGTTGTAGAGCAGGTTGACACCGGTCTTCTCGAACAGCCGCCAGTTGTTCCACACCGGGCCCTCGCCCTTGCCCAGTCGGTAATCGAGGTTCATCGAGAGCTTGTGCCGCTGGTCGAAGTCGAGCGGCGACGTCTGCTTGGGCGCCTGGCTCGCGGTCCAGGCGATGTTGCGCTGCGTCTGGGACACCGAGCCGGTGCCCTGGGCGAACGCCAGCGAGTAGTTCACGTCCGCGGAGATGCGGTTGACGGGCCGCATCTTGAATCCCACGTCCACGCCCTTGATGGTAGCGAAGTCGCGGTTGCGGTACGAGGAGAACTGGTTCGGGAATGACGCGATGGCGGTGATCTCGACCAGGTCCTTGACGTCCTTGTAGTAGGCGGTCACGTCGAGCCGGGCGTTGTCACCGAGCTGGTGCGCCACGCCCACCTCGTAGGCGGTGGTGCGCTCGGGCTTCAGGTTCGGGTTGCCGAACCCGACGAAGTAGCCGCCGGTGCGGATCTTGTGCTGCAGGAACCGGTACGACACGTAGAGGTCCTGGAGATTCGGCTGCTGGTAGAACTGACCGTAGTTGAACCGCAGCACGGTCTTGACGTCCACCGGGAAGGCCACGCCGAGGCGCGGCGAGAGACGCGAGTAGACCTTGTTCTTGACCAGGTCCGCCGAGTCGAGCGAGTCGCTGCCCGTGTAGTCGGGATCGAGCGGACGGCGCTCGCTGAGCAGCGCCGGCGTGTCCACGTTGAGGTGATCGAAGCGGAGCCCCCCGTTGATGATCACGCCCTCGCGCTCGAACTTGTCCTGGGCAAACAGCGACCACACCTTCGGATGCTTGGGACCGTCGCGGTCGTCGTCCGAGGCCTCCACCAGGCCCGCGTGCGTCAGGACGTACTTCTGGCTCAGGTCGCCGGTGGTGGCGTCCTTCACCCACACGCTGTCGTACTTCGTGTCCAGCTTGTAGCCGTAGCCGTCCCAGTCAATGACGTTGGGGCTCTCGCCGCCCATCTGGATCGGGAAGAAGTGGTCGAAGTAGCGCAGGGTGTGGCGCTGGAAGTCGCCGCCGGCCTTGAGCTGGTGGTAGGCGTTCACCTGCGAAGTGACCGCGGCCTGCACGCCCCAGTACGAGGAGCGCCGCTGCAGGAAGTCGTCGAAGACGTGGCCGTCGTACCAGAACACCGGGTT
>CAYHRW010000020.1:0-1197 GCA_964359105.1 uncultured bacterium | reverse complement strand
GAACAGGTAGGAGTTCAGGTACTGCCGCCAGGTGTCCTGCGAGCCGATCCCGCCCAGCTTGAAGGTCATCGCGTCGGCGGGCTGCCAGTTGAGCTTGCCCTGCATGGTGAAGCCCGAGGTGCTGTTGCCGGGCTTGAAGTCGGGGTCGAGCCCGCGCGCCTCCAGGCCGTCCCGGAAAATGTCGGAGATGAACGACGGGCTGCGGTCGCGCTGCCAGCGCCGCTCGCCCGAGGCGTAGAAGGTCAGGTCGTCCCTGCCGGGGAGGACCGGGCCGCCGAGCGAGGCGTCGTAGAGGTTGTAGTCGGTCTTCCGGGCCCCGATCCAGTCGCCCGCCAGAGCGTCGCTCACCGCCTCCAGGCCGCCGAAGTACTTGCTCTTGCCCTCGCGGGTGATGACGTTGACCGCGCCCGACATGATGCGGCCGTACTCGGGGTTGAAGCCCCCGGTCAGCACCACCACCTCCTGGATCGCGTTGTTGCTAATCGCGGTGTTCGAGGTGCCGGTCAGCGGGTCCTGCTGCGAGAAGCCGTCCACGTAGTAGGCGGTCTCGTTGGGTCGCCCGCCGCGCACGATGAGGGTCGGGGAGTTCTGGGCCTCGTTGTCGATGTTGAGCTTGAAGTTCACCACGCCGGTCTGCTGCGCCGCCGCGTCGCGGTAGCCGCGGGTCGGCAGCTTCTGGATGTCCGCCGCGCTGATGAACCGCGTGGTGCCGGTCGCGTCCTTCTGGAGCAGGGGACGCTCGGCCTCCACCCTGACCTCGGGCATCTGCACCGCCTCAATGCGCATGGCGATGTCGAGCGTGGTGGTGAAGTCCGGCTGGATCACGACGTGCTCGGCGACGTAGGGCGCCTGGCCGAGCAGGTTCGCGCGCACCGTGAACTCGCCGGCCGGGACGCCGATGATGAAGTACTCGCCCTTGTCGTCGGAGACCGCGCCGAGGCGCTGCCCCTCGACGCGGACGTTCACTCCGGCGAGCGGCTCCTTCTTCTCGTTCGTCACCTTGCCGCTGAGCTTGCCGCTGGTGCCGGCTCGCGCGGGCCCTGCGGACAAGGCGATGGCCACGGCCAATGCTGCGAGGCTGGCGGCCCGGAAGGCGTAGCGGGTCATAGAGGCTTCTCCTTTCAGGAGCGACGAAGCCACCTTGCCACGACGATCTGCCATGGCTCGGGCACGGCCTGTCCGAGAAAGGGGGGAACA
>CAYHRW010000019.1:13755-19309 GCA_964359105.1 uncultured bacterium | reverse complement strand
GCACCACCTCGACCAGCGGCATGCGGTGGACCGGGTTGAAGAAGTGGAAGCCGCAGAAACGGTCCGGGCGCTCGAGCCCGCCGGCCAGCGTGTCCACCGAGAGCGACGAGGTGTTGGTGGCGAGCACGGCGTCGGGCCGCATCCTCACCTCGAGCTCGGCGAACACCTTGCGCTTCACGTCGAGATCCTCGACCACCGCCTCCATCGCGAAGTCCGCGCGCTTGAGCCCCGCGAGGTCGAGCGCCGGGTACACGCGCGCGAGCTGGTTGTCGGCTTCGCTCTTCTTCGCGCGGCGCTTCTTCCCGCGCTCCATCACCAGCGAGCGCACGGTCTGCATCGCGCGCGACAGCGACTCGGGGCTGATGTCGCGCATGCGCACCTCGATGCCGCTGCGGCTCGCCAGCTCGGCGATGCCGCCGCCCATCACGCCCGCGCCCACCAGCGTGAGCCGCCCGACCGGCTGCGGCCTGATCGCGGGGTCGGCGACCGGCTCCTTCTTCGCCCGCTCGGAGAGCGTGAAGATGCGCACCAGGTTCTTGCACACCGGGCTCACCACCAGGTCGCTCACCCACTCGGCTTCCATCTTGAGCCCGGCCTCGACCGGCTGGCCGAAGCCGTGCTCCATCACGCTGATGGCGGCGAGCGGCGCGGGGTAGTGGCCGCCGGTGCGCGCCTTCGTCATGGCGCGCGCGCGGGAGAAGACGAGCGCGCGGCCGAACGGCGTGCCGTCGAGGATGCGGCCCGCGAGTGCCTTCGGCCGCCACGCGTCGCGGCGCCGGGGCGCCCGCGCGAGGCGCGGGTCCGCCGTGCGCTGCGCCAGCTCGCCGAGGCGGCGATGCGCGTGCTCCAGCAGCCACACGGCGGGCACCGCGCGCGCCACCAGGCCGGCCTTCTCGGCGCGCCGCGCATCGAGCGTGCGCCCGGTGAGCACCAGGTCGAGCGCGGTCGAGGCGCCGACCAGCCGCGGCAGCCGCGTGGTGCCGCCGAAGCCGGGGAGGATCCCCAGCAGCACCTCGGGCAGCCCGATCTGGGTGCGCGGCTCGTCCGCCGCCACGCGCGAGTCGCACGCCAGCGCCAGCTCGGTGCCGCCGCCCAGACACACGCCGTCGATCGCGGCCACGGTCGGGCAGGGCAGCGCCGCGAGCCGGCCGAACGCGGCGTGCGCGCGCTTCACCAGCGCGTGGACCGCGGCGCGGTCGGTGAGCGCGCCGATCGCCTCGACGTCGGCGCCGGCGATGAACGAGCCGCTCTTGCCGCTGCGCAGCACCACGCCGATCAGGTCGGTGCGCCGCTCCAGCTCGGAGAGCGCGTTCTCGAGGTCGCCGATCGCGCCCTCGTCGAGCACGTTCACCTTGCGCTTCGGGTCGTCGAACACCAGGTGCGCGACCGGGCCCGGGGCGCCCGTGCCCAGGTCCACCGCGGGCTTCACATCCACGAAGAACGCCGACATCAGTCACGCTCCAGCACGAACGCCGCGCCCTGGCCGCCGCCCACGCACAGCGAGGCGAGCCCCAGCTTCGCGTTGCGGCGCCGCATCTCGAGCGACAGGGTGAGCAGCAGCCGCGCGCCGCTCGCGCCCACCGGGTGGCCGAGCGCGATGGCGCCGCCGTTCACGTTGAGCCGCTCGAGCGGGATCTCGCCGAGCGCCCGGTCGCGCGCCAGCTCGTCGCGCGCGAAGGACTCCGACTTCGCGGCCTCCAGGCAGGCCAGCACCTGGGCCGCGAACGCCTCGTTGATCTCGAACAGCTCGATGTCCTCGAGCGCGAGGCCCGCGCCCGCGAGCACCTTCGCCATCGCGAACACCGGCCCGAGCCCCATGCGGCGCGGCGAGAGCCCGGCGAACGCAAATGCGCGGATGCGGGCGAGCGGCGGCACCGGCCACCCCTTCGCGGTCTCCTCGTCGGCCACCAGCAGGGCCACCGCGCCGTCCGTGACCGGGCAGGCGTTGCCCACGGTGACGGTGCCGTTCCGGCGGTCGAAGAAGGGCTTGAGCTTCGCCAGCGCCTCGAGCGTCTGCCCGTCGCGCGGGCCCACGTCGTCGCGCACCATCTCGAAGCCGGGGGCCGGGAACACCGGCACGATCTCCTCGCGCAGCTTCTCGCGCGCCGCGACGGTGCGCTGGTGGCTCGCCAGCGCGAACCGGTCCTGCTGCTCGCGCGTGACGCGGAACTCGCGGGCAAGCACCTCGGCGGTCTCGCCCATGTTGAGCCCGCCCACCGGGTCGGTGAGCCCCTCCATGAGCGAGATGCGGGGCACCAGCAGCTTCGGGCGGAAGCGCCCGAACGCGCCGAGCCTGGCGAGCGGCGTCTTCGCGCGCATCAGGCCGGCGAGCCACTCGCCGTACTCGAACGTGTACATGAGCGGGATCTGGCTCATGGACTCCATGCCGCCCGCGAGCACCAGCTTCGCGCGCCCGAGCTGGACGCGGTCCGCGGCGTCGGCCACCGACTCCATCCCCGAGGCGCAGTTGCGGTGCACGGTGAAGCCGGGCACGCGCTCGGGGATGCCGGCGCGCAGCGCGGTGACGCGCGCCACGTTCGCGGCCTCGGCGGGCTGCGCGCAGTTGCCGAGGATGACCTCGTCCACGCGCCCGGGGTCGAGCTCGTGCCGGGCGAGCAGCTCGCCGATCGCGACGCGCCCCAGCTCGTAGACCGGGGTGCGGCCGAACACCGTCCCCGACTTCGCGAACGGCGTTCGCGCCCCGCCCACCAGCCACACCGCCGGAACAGTCATCGCCGCAGGATCAATCCTTCCCGAGCTTCGCCAGCAGCTTGCGGGCCTCGGCCTGGTAGCGCGGGTCGCGCGGGCTGCTGGTGGGCGGCAGCGCGACGGCGCGCTCCAGCTCGCGGCGCGCCTCGGCGTTGCGCTTGAGCATCCGGCAGGTGCGGCCCAGCTCGAGGTGGTGGTTCACGTAGTCGGGCTCGAGGGCGATCGCCTTGTTGAGATCGGCCACCGCGTTGTCCATCGAGGCGCCCTTCGGCACCCCGCCCAGCACCGTGTTCGCGGCCGCGCGCTCGATGAAGTTGAGGCTCGCCAGCTTGCGGTTCCACATCGCCCGCACGTGCCAGGCCCGGCCCAGCGACGGGTTGATGGCGAGCGAGCGGTCCACCTCGGACTTGATCTCGCGCGACAGCGAGAGCCGGGTCCTGGGGCCCTCCTTGAGCGCCTGCCTCCCGAGCGCCACCGCCAGCGCCAGGTGCCCCTGCGCGCTGTCGGGCGCCGCCTTCACCGCGTCGCGCGCGTGCTGCACCGCGGCCCCCACCAGCCGGCGCTGCTCCTCGCCCTTCGCCTCCTCGCCCAGCTCCGACTCCGCCCGCGAGAGGCGGTGGAGCGCGGTGAAGTCGCCGGGTTCGACCTTCAGGGCCTCGAAGTACTCCTCGTAGGCGCCCTTGAGGTCGCCATGCGCGTACTTCTCCGCTCCGGCCGCGAGGTGCTCGGCCGCGCTGTCCGCGGCGCGCGCCGGGACCGGCGGCGCGAAGGTCAGCAGGGCGGCGGCCAGCGCGGCGGCTCCGGCCGCGGGCAGGGAACGTGGGATGGCCATGGCTCAAGACCTCCTCGGCGGCGGAGAGCGCCGCGCGAGCCGGCACGATCGCCGGGCTCGCGCGGCACTCTCCCCCCGCAACCCCGCGCCTGTCAACGGGCCACTGGGTCCGTGCACCTGGCCCCCTCGCCGCGGCCGGGGCCCGGGCGTTTTCGCTTGAGGGGGAAGAGGCCGGGTGCTAAGCATTGCGACCAGTCTGTAGACCCCCACCGGGCGGAGACCCGCGCACGGGAGGACGACGGAGTGGCAGGAACGCTGATCCGCATCTTCCTCGAGACGGTCTCGCGCCACCGCAAGCCCGCTCAGTTCGTGCGCAAGCGCGACGGCCGCTGGGAGGCGGTGTCCGCCGAAGCCGCCCTCGCGGACGTCGAGCGCCTCGCGCTCGGGCTGCGGGGTCTCGGCGTCGGGCGCGGCGACCACGTCGCCATCCTCTCCGAGAGCCGCTGCGAGTGGGCGATCTCCGACCTCGCCATCCTCGGGCTCGGCGCGGTGTCCGTGCCGATCTACTCCACGCTCATCGCCCAGCAGTGCCGCTTCATCCTCGAGAACTCCGAGGCGAAGGTGGCGATCGTCTCGACCGCCGAGCAGCTCGCGAAGGTCGTCGCGGTGCTCGACGACCTGCCGCACCTCGGCGTGGTGGTGGCGATGGACGCGGCGAGCAACCACCCGAAGGTGCGGAGCTGGAGCGAGACGCTGGCCCAGGGGGAGCAGGCCCGCGCCGCCGCGCCCGACGCGTTCCGCGCGGCGGCCGAGGCGGTCGGGCCCGGGGACCTCGCCACCATCATCTACACCTCGGGCACCACCGGCGAGCCCAAGGGCGCCATGCTCACCCACTCGAACATCGCTTCGAACGTCGAGGCGTGCCTGAAGGTGGTGGAGCTGCGCCCCGACGACACCTCGCTCTCGTTCCTGCCGCTCTCGCACATCTTCGAGCGCATGGCCGGCCTCTACGCCATGCTCGCGGGCGGCGTCACCATCGCCTACGCCGAGAGCCTCGACACGGTGGCCGCCGACGCGGTCGAGGTGAAGCCCACCGTGCTCACCGGGGTGCCGCGCTTCTACGAGAAGGTGTACGCGCGGGTGATGGAGAACGCCGCGAAGCTGCCGCTGCCGCGGCGGCTCATCTTCCGGTGGGGGCTCAACCGGGGCACAGCGGCCGCGCGCGCCCACTTCGCGGGGCGCACGCTGCGCTCCTTCGGCGTGAAGCTCGCCGACCACCTGGTGGGCGCGAAGATCCGCGAGCGCGTGGGCGGACGCCTGCGCTTCTGCATCTCGGGCGGCGCGCCGCTCTCGCCCCGGGTGATGGAGTTCTTCTTCGCGGTCGGCATCCCCATCATCGAGGGCTACGGGCTCACCGAGACCTCGCCGGTCATCTGCCTGAATCCGCCCGGGAAGGAGAAACCCGGCGCGGTGGGGCCGCCCGTCCCCGGCGTCGAGGTCAGGATCGGCGAGGAGGGCGAGATCCTCACGCGCGGCCCGCACGTCATGAAGGGCTACTTCAGGAACGACGCGGCCACGGCGCAGGCGCTGCGCGACGGCTGGTTCCACACCGGCGACATCGGCCGCTTCGACGCCGACGGGTACCTGGTCATCACCGACCGCCTCAAGGACCTGCTGGTCACGGCCGGCGGCAAGAAGGTGGCGCCGCAGCCGCTCGAGGGGAAGCTCAAGGCCAGCCGCTGGGTGACCGAGGCGGTGCTAATCGGCGACCGCCGGCCCTGCGTGTCGGCCTTAATCGTGCCGAACTTCGAGCGGCTCGAGCAGCTGGCGAAGGCGCAGGGCTGGACCTGCGCCACGCGCGCCGAGCTGCTGGCGCGCCCCGAGGTGCGCGCCATCTACCAGCGCCGCGTGGACCGGCTCAATGCCGGCCTCGCGCCCTTCGAGCAGGTCAAGACCTTCGCCCTGCTGGAGCGCGACCTCACGCTGGAAGCCGGCGAACTCACGCCGACCCTCAAGGTCAAGCGCCGGATCCTCATGGAGAAGTTCGCCGACGTCATCGAGCAGCTTTACCCC
>CAYHRW010000019.1:0-13655 GCA_964359105.1 uncultured bacterium | reverse complement strand
GCCGCCGCCCTCGGCATGGGCGGGACCGGGACCGCCGCGGTCCACGACGCCTCGGCGCTGTTCTTCAACCCCGCCGCGATGACGCGGCTCGAGGGCACCCAGCTCTACGTCGGCGGCAGCGTACTCGCGCCGCTCACGAGCTTCGCGGGCGTGACGCGCTACCCGGGCTACGGCGTCACCGAGGAGATGACGCGCCAGTACTTCTTCCCGCCCACGCTCTACGTCACGCACCGCTGCAAGAACCAGTGGGCGGTGGGGGCCGGCATCAACGCGCCCTACGGGCTCGGCATCGAGTGGAAGGACCCGGACGCCTTCAGCGGCCGCTACATCGTCACCAGGGGCGAGCTGCAGGCGCTGAACGGGAACCTCTCCGCCGCGTACGCAGTCAACCCGCGATGGAGCGTGGCCGCGGGCGCCGACCTGATGATGGCGAAGGTGAGGCTCCACAAGCACAATCCCTCCCCGGCCCCCGGAGGAGGAGGGGCGGTGCTCGACGTGGCCGAGACCGATCTCAAGTCGGACTTCACGCCCGGCGCCGGCTGGAACGCGGCGGTGTCGTTCGTGCCGAACGCGCGGTGGAAGCTCGGCGCGTACTACCGGAGCAAGGTGGTGGTGAAGGTGAATGACGGCACCGCGGACTTCACGCAGCGCTTCACCGGAGACCGCACCACCGATTCCGTCGTGACCGCGAACCTCCCGCCCGACCAGGGCGTGAGCACGGTGCTGCGCTTCCCGGCCATCTGGTCGGCATCGCCTACCACCCGACCCCGGCGTGGACGCTCGAGGGCGATTTCAACTTCTTCGAGTGGTCGCTGTTCAGGGATCTCCCCATCCGCTTCGAGACCTCGAACCCCCCGAGCACGACCGTGGTCGAGGACTACGACGACAGCTGGCAGGCGCGCTTCGGCGCCGAGCACCGGCTGCAGGCCTACACCTACCGGTTCGGCTACTACTACGACAAGGCCCCGGCGCCGACCGAGTCGGTGACTCCGCTGCTGCCGGATGCCAGCCGCCACGGCGCCTCGCTCGGCTTCGGCAGGAGCTTCGGCACGGACAACCGCTGGACGCTCGACCTCTACGGGCTCGGGCTGTTCGTGCAGGACCGCAGCACCGACGGCGTGGAGCGCAACAACTACAACGGCACCTACAAGTCCTTCGTCAACATCGCCGGCTTCAGCGTGGCCTACCGCTGGTAGCGGATCGAGGAGAACGAGAACGATGAACCGGAAAGTCCTTCTCTACGCGAGCATCGCGGTGGCCGCGCTGTCGCTGGCCGGCTGCACCGGCCCGTGCTCGAAGATCACCGCCATCAACGCCCCCGCGCTGCGCAGCGGCAGCGCCGACTTCAGCCGCTACGTCGGCATCGGCACCAGCATCAGCGCCGGCTTCGAATCCGGCGGCCTGGTGGACCGCCACCAGATCCACGCGTTCCCCAGGCTGTTCGCGAGCGCGGCCGGCTCGGCGGCATACACCTACCCGAGCATCAACGGGGACGGCATCCCGCCGCTGCTCGCGCTCAAGTCGCTGAGTCCGCTGGTCATCAACAACAGCGGGCGCACGCTCGGCTCGCCGGTCAACATCGGGCAGGCCACCGCCTACCACGACATGGGCGTGCCGGGCGCGCTGCTCTTCGACGTGGCCGACAGCACCTTCTACTACTCGAACCCGTTCGGGCGCTCCGCCACGATGTTCGACATCATCGTGCGCCACCGCGGCACCATCCTGATGCAGGCGATGAGCCTCAACCCGACCTTCGTCACGTTCGAGCTGGGCGCGAACGAGGTGCTGGGACCCGCGACCAGCGGCTCGGGCACGGTCAGCGTCGACGTGCCGACCTTCGCGGCGCTGCTCGCCGGGACGCTGACCGGGCTCACCGCCGCGCTGCCGAACGTGAAGCTCGCGCTCTTCAAGGTGCCGGACGTCACCTCGATCCCGTTCGTGACCACGATCAAACCGTACGCCGTCGGCCCCGGCGGCGTGCACATCCCGTTCCTCGGCAGCGGCGGGCCGCTCTCCGAGAGCGACCACGTGCTGCTGACCGCCTCGGACTCGCTCGCCGTCGGCACCGGCGTCCCCGTGGGCGCGGGGGGCAACGGCCGGCCGCTCGCGGACTGGCAGGTGCTCACCGCCGCGGAGGCGTCAAGCATCCAGAACATCATCGTCGGCTACAACTCGGCGATCGCGGGCGCGGCGGCGGCCCGGGGCGCGGCGCTGGTGGACCTGAACGGGCTGCTGCGCCAGGCCGCGAGCACCGGCTTCGAGATCGGCGGCGTGACCTACACCAGCGCGTTCATCTCGGGCGGGCTGTTCAGCCTGGACGGCGTGCACCCGAACGATCTCGCGCACGGCATCCTCGCCAACGCGCTGATTGACGCGGTGAACGCGACGTACGGCGCCGTGGTCCCGCACGTGGACCTGAGCGAGGCGGCGACGCTCACCTCCTCCGGGATCCGGCGGGCGCGCGAAGAGGGTCTGGATCCCTCGAACCTCCGCGGCTTCCACTCGGAGTTCCTCGCGCTGTTCCCGTGGAAACGGTAGCGGTACGCGGCGGGGGACCGCGGGGCTCGCGTGGGAACGGTGGCGGTACGCGACGGAGAGCCACGGGGGTCGCTTGGAACGCACGCCGTCCCCTGAGGTGACCGCGAAGCCCGGGACGGGGCTGCCGGCCGATCCGGCGGCCCCGTCGCCGCGCCGGGTGGAGCGCCGCGAGTGTGCGTGGCTCGCCGCCGCGTCCGTCGTCGTCCTCGCGGCGGCTTCGCTCCCCTGGCTGTGGGCCGCGCTGCGCACCCCGGCCTCGCTCCACTGGAGCGGCTTCATCTGGTATCCGCCCGACGACAGCCTGCTGCTCTCCGCGCTGTGGGAGGGCGTGCGGGGCCACTGGCTCCACCGCCCGCCCTACGCGCTCGCGGACGGTCCGGGCGCGCTCTTCTACCCCGAGTACCTGCTGCTCGGCCACGTCAGCGCCTGGACGCGCCTCGACCCGGTGACGGTGCTTCACCTGGCGCGGCTCGCGTGCGGCGCGCTGTTGCTGGTCTCGCTCTACTCCTTCGTGGCGCGCTTCCACGCGAACCTCCCTCACCGCCGCTTCGCGTTCCTGCTCGCCGCGACCGGTGCCGGACTCGGGTGGGTGGTGCTGCTCTTCACCGGTGTGCGCTCCACCGAGATGAGCATGCCCGAGACCTTCCCCTTCTTCGCCATGCTCGCGAGCCTGCACCTGACGCTCGCGCTGGCTGCCTTGCTCTGGGTGCTCGACGCGCTCGTGCCGGAGGGCGGCGGCCCGCCGCGCGGCCGCCGGGGGCGCCTCGTCGCGGGCGCGCTCGTCCTCGCCATCGTCCAGCCCTTCGGCACGGTGATCGCGGGGGCCGTCGGCGGAGCCTGGGCGGCGGCGCGCTGGGTCCGCGAGCGCCGGCCGCCGCGCGGCGCCCTCCTGCGGCTGCTGGTGCTCGCGGCGGCCTCGCTCCCGTTCATCCTCCACGAGATCGCGACCATCGCCCTGAACCCGGCCTACGCCGGGTGGCGCGAGCAGGTGCGCGCCCCCGCGCCGCCCGCGTGGCAGCTGGTGCTCGCGGCCGGCCTGCTGCTGCCCTTCGCGCTCGCGGGCGCCGTGAAGGCGGCGCGGCGCCGCAGCGCGAACGACCTGCTCCTGCTCGCGTGGCTCGCGGCGACCGCGGTGCTGGTCGCGCTGCCCTGGTACCAGAGCCGGCGCTTCGACTTCGCCGCCTACGTCCCGGTTGCCCTGCTCGCCGCCATCGCGCTGGAGCGCGCGCGTGGGCCGGACACCGGCCTGGAGCGCGGCCTGTTCGTGACCATCAACGCGCTGGGGAGCGTGCTGGTGCTGGGCGCGAGCCTCATGCTCATGGTGCACCACGACCGCACCGTGTTCATGAGCCGCGACGAGTGGGACGCGGTCCGCTTCCTGCGCGCGCACGCGCGCGAGTGCGAGGTGGTGCTGGCGCCCCCCGCGACGAGCATGTTCGTGATGGCATCGGCGCCGCTCCGGGTGGTGCACGGCCACCCCGCCGAGACGCCACGCGCGGCCGCGACCCGGGCGTCGGTCGAGGACTTCTACCGCGGCGCCGCGCCGCTCCCCGACACCCTGCTCGCGCGCGTGGACTGGATCGTGGCGGGTGCGCGTGGGCCCACCATCCCGGCGGGGTTCGAGCGCGCGTTCGCCGCGGGCGACGTGGAGGTCTACGGCCGGCAGCGCTGAGCGCCGGCTACGGCGTCTCGGCCACCACCGTCTCGGGCTCGCCGCGCGACACCACCACCGCGGCCGCGAGGTCGCCGGTCACGTTGATCGTGGTGCGGCACATGTCGAGGAAGCGGTCCACGCCGAGGATCATCCCGATCCCCTCGGCGGGCACCCCCACCAGCCCCAGGATCATCACCACCACCGGGATCGAGCCGGCCGGCACGCCGGCGGTGCCGATGCCGCCCAGGATGCAGATGAACACCACGGTGAGCTGCTGCGCGAAGGCGAGGTGGATGCCGTAGAACTGGGCGAGGAACAGCACGGTCACGCCCTCGAACAGCGCGGTGCCGTTCTGGTTCGCGGTCGAGCCCACGGTCAGCACGAAGCGGCTCACGTGCGGCGGGAGCTTCAGCTCCTGCTCCGCCACCAGCAGCGAGGTGGGGAGCGTGGCGTTGCTCGAGGCGGTGGAGAACGCGGTGAGCATCGCCGCGCGGATGTCGCGGAAGAACCGGAGCGGGCTCATGCCGCCCAGCCACGCCACCGACATCGAGTAGACCACGAACTGCTGGATGGCGAGCCCCGCCACCACCACCAGCACGTACGCGCCGAGCTGGCGCAGCACGTCGTAGCCGAGCCGCGCGGTCAGGGTGAAGATCAGGCACGCCACGCCCACCGGCGCGACCTGGATGACCAGCCCGAGCAGGCGCATCACCACGTCGTAGAGCCCCTGGAGCCCCTCCTCGAGCCGCCGCGCCGCGTCGCTCCTGGTGATGGCGAGGCCGATGCCGAGCATCAGGGCGAACACCATCACGGCGAGCATGTCGCCCTCGCCCATCGCCCTGACGATGTTGTTGGGCACCAGGTTGACCAGGAAGTCCACGCCGGTGGTCCCCGCCGCGGGTGCCGCGGCCGGCGCCACCGCGCGCGCGGTGAGACGCGCCTTGAGATCGGGCGAGAGTCCCGCGCCGGGCTGGAACAGGTTCACCATCGCGACGCCGATCAGCACCGCGATGGTCGAGACCACCACGGTGTAGAGCAGCGTCCTGAGCCCGATCCTGCCGAGGCGCCGCAGGTCGCCGAGCCCGGCCACCCCGAGCGCGAGCGCCGAGAGGATGAGCGGGATCACCAGCACGAACAGCAGCCTGAGGAAGATGCGCCCCGCCGGCTCGGTGACGTTCCTGACGAAGCCCTCGAGCGCCGGCGTGGCGCCGAAGGCGAGATGCGCGCCCACGCCGGCCACCAGCCCGGCGAGGAGCCCGATCAGCATGCGGAGCGAGAGCGCGTTGCGCATGGGGCCCCTCAGCCTCCCGCCGGGAACGCGGTCCATTGCTTGAACCAGGCCGCGATCCGGTCGAAGTAGCCCGGCGTCTTCTCGGCGCCCTCGTGCTTCGCCTCGGGTACGTCCCACGGGTCCCAGCGGATCAGGCACCGCGCGGCCACCGCCCTCGTCACCGCGGGCGGCGTGATGTCGTCTTTGCCCGCCAGCACGGTGAAGAGCGGCACCATGAGCCGCGCGCAGGCCGAGCTCGGATTGTCACCGCCCTGCACGAGCGCGCCGTGGCGCTCCGCCACCCGCGGGATGGTCGAGGTGCCGAGCACGCGCAGGTGTTCCTGCGCCGTGCGGAACAGGCCCTCGGTGGCGACCGCGTCGCAGCTCTTCCGCTCGCGCGCGGCCGCGGCCACCGCGACCGCACCGCCCAGGTCCTGCCCCCACGCGAACACGTGATGGCCGCTCCCGGCCCGGCTCCGCGCGTAGCGCAGCGCGCCCAGCATGTCGTGCACCCAGACCGAGGCGAACGCGATGGTGTGCAGCGAATCGGCGGTGGCCGGGTCGTGCCCGGGACCGAAGCCGCGGTAGTCGAAGGTGAGCACCGCGAAGCCACGCGTCAGGAACTCGCGCGCCGCGGGGAGCCGGTCGGCCATGGTGCCGGCGCCGCGCCCGGCGATCACCACGGCCGGCGCCCCCTCGGGACCGGCGAGCCACCAGCCGGAGACCGGCAGGCTGTCGGAGGCGGGGAAGGTCACGGCCTCGGCGGTGAGACCGAGCTCGCCGGGGGTCTGCGCGTGCTCGAAGGCGGGCTCTACCGCGAGCGCGCCGCCCGCGCCGGTCGCGAGCAGCGCCGCCACGAACAGTACCGAGCGCGTCACGCGACCCCCAGCCGGGTCCACAGCTCCTCGGCCAGCAGCGCGGGCGGCACGGTGCCGCTCGCGAGCAGCGCGGCGTGGAACTCGTAGAGGTCGAAGCGCGCGCCCAGCCTCCGCTTCGCGTCCACGCGCTGCTCCAGCAGCAGGGTCTTGCCCACCAGGCAGCTCATGGGCTCGGTGGGCGTGCGGACGTAGCGCTTGACCTCGGCCTCGGCGTTCACGCGCTCGACCATCGCCTCCCCGACCAGGGAATCCACCGCCTGCTCGAAGCTCATGCGTCCGGTGTGGAGCCCCACGTCGAGCACCACGCGCCAGGCCCGCCACAGCTGGTCCCGCAGCTGCCAGAGCCGGGTGAGCGGATCGAGGAAGTAGCCCTGCTCGTGCATCAGCTCCTCGCAGTAGAGCGCCCAGCCCTCCGCGAACAGCGGGCTGTCGGCGAGCCGGCGCAGCCGCGAGCCCGCGCGCACCGCGTGGCCGAGCTGGAGGTGGTGCCCGGGCCAGGTCTCGTGGAGCGCGATCAGCGGCAGCGCCGGGTAGGCGTGCCCCTGGAGCTGCTGCGCGTGCTCGTCGCGCCGGCGCGTGAGGTCCACGGGCGTCACGAAGAAGTAGCCGGTCTGGTCCACGTCGAACGGCGCGGGCCGCAGGTAGGTCGCGTGCGGCGTAGTGGCCCGCTCGAAGACCGGGGTGTCGAGGATCTCGAGCCGCGCGTCGGGCAGCGGCGCCAGGCGCTTCTCCTCGACGAAGCGGCGCGCGCGCTCGACCTCGGCCACGTAGGCGTCGCGCACCCGCAGCGCGTCGGGATGGCGCTGCCGGGCCGCGGCGATCTGCTCCTGCCACGAGCGCTGCGGGTCGAGCCGCCGGGCCTCCTTCTCGAGCAGCGCGCGCGTGCGCTCGACGTGCTCGCGGCCGAACGCCTCGAGCGTCGCGCAGTCGAGGCCGAGCAGGTGCTCGCGCTCCAGCTTGAAGTTCATCCAGCGCTCGCCAATGGCGATGCTGCCCCCGGCGCGCGGGCGGAGGTCCCGCTCGAGGAACTCCTGGTACTGGAGGAAGCCCATGCGCGCCTGGCCGCCGGCGTGCTCGATGCGCTCGGCCTCGCCGGGGAAGCTGCGGATGAGCGTGCGCGTCACGTCCTCGACGAAGCCCGGGCCGGTCGAGTTCACCTCGGAGGCGATCTCGACGAACAGCGGCGGCACCGTCTCCAGGTTTGCGCGCGCGCCCGCGAGGTAGTCGGGCACCGCCATCAGGCGCGCGAGCACCGCCTCCTTGCGCTCCTCGAGCGGCGCGAACGGCCGCGCCATCAGCAGGAACACGCCGCGCAGCGCGGCCTGCGGGTACCTCACCGGGTCGCGCGCGGGGGCCCGGATCTCCTCGAGGTCGGCCCGCAGCGAGGCGACGCGCGAGCGCAGCAGCGCGTAGTCCACGCGGTGCTCGGGCGGCAGCTCCTCCCACGGCACCGAGGCGACCAGGCGCTGCTCCAGGTCACGCAGCCACGCGGCGCGCTCGCCGAAGCCCTCCGGCGTGTCGTTCGGGTACTGGTGGTCGTAGTCGTGGATGCCGGCCGCGGTGGCGGCCACCGGGTCGTGCCGCATCGAGCACTCCACGAACTCCTCGCTCAGCGCGTTGAAGGCTCTGACGGTCTCGAGCATGGGTCTCCGATGGGTGGCTGGAAAAGGCCCCCGCGCGTCCTGCGCAGGGGCCCCGGCACGAACGGCGCGGGCCTGGCCCGCGCTAGGAGACGCGAGTCACGTTGGCCGCCTGCTTGCCCTTGGCTCCCGGGACGATGTCGTATTCGACGCGGTCGCCCTCGGCGAGCGTGCGGAACCCGTCCGACGGGATGGCCGCGAAGTGGACGAAGATGTCCTCGCCCGAGTCGTCCTGGATTAAGCCGAACCCCTTGGACTCGTTGAACCACTTGACCGCGCCCTGGCTGCGGCCGGAAGAGCCGGTGGCGCTCGTGGTCGCGGTCGCCGGCGCCGGGGCCGCGCGCTCGCGGCGCCCGCCCTTCGCGCTGCGCTTCGACTGGTAGCAGTTCTTGCAGTAGATCGGCCGGTCGCCTACCGGCACGAACGGCACCTGCGTCGGGGCTCCGCACTCGCAGCACACGGCGTCGTGCATGGCGCGCTCGGAGCCGCCGTGCCGCCCCGCCGGCTCGGACCGGGAAGCGCCGCCGCCCGGGCGCTGGGTCTTGCGCTGCTCGCGGCAGCGCTTGCAGCGGGTGGGCGCGTTGGTCAGGCCCTTCGAGGCGTAGAACGCCTGCTCACCCGCGGTGAACAAGAACTCCTCACCGCAATCCACGCAGTTGATCCGCCGATCCTCGCCGGTAACCATGTTCCCCTGAGCCTCCGAGAAAGGTTGGACGCATTGACCGAAAACACAGATGCCCCGGCAGCGAGGGGCTGCCAGGGCGGCTCACACGATGAGACGGACGACCCGGGGAACGACTCGAATGACGGACTGACGAAGACCGAGGCTCACGGAATTACCACGCGGACTGGACCGGATCACCGTTGAACTGCGCCGAAAGTATAGGTGCGGGCGGAGAGGGGTGTCAACGGATGGGCGCGCTTCCCGGGGCCTCGGGGGGATCGGGGCTGCGCCCGTTCGTGTCGGTCGCGAGGTGTCGCCTCAGCGTGTGGCCGCCGGGCCGTGCCGGCCGCGGCCGGGCCCGGACTTCGCGCCGCCTCCGGCGCCCGCGCCGGGCGCCGGAGGCGCGTTCAGAGTGCCGCCGACCGGCGCGTGCGCGCCCCAGGCGGAGATCTCGTAGCCCGCGCCTCCGTCCGAGCTCGCGTAGCGGACGATGCCGGGGTGAGGGCGGGCGGACGCGGACCGCGGGCCGAGGTCTTCCCAGGCCCGATGCTCGCCCTGCCCGCCGTCGAATGGGTTGGCGAACCCCGGCGCGAGCTGCGCGGCGACCTCCGCCGCCGAGCCCGGGTACGTTCCGCTGTCGCTCGCGGCCGCGCATCCCTCGACCGCGACGCGGAAGGCGTGCATGTTCTCGAGCGTCGCGGCCCCGCGCACGCGATCGGTCATGGCGTGATACCCGGGCACCGCGACCGCGGCGAGGATGCCGGCGATCGCGACGGCGATCACGAGCTCGAGCAGCGTGAACCCGCGCTCCGAGTCCATGGACTGGCTCCACTCCTTCCGAGGGAGATGAAGCCGAGGGATTCCCGGCGCAGGACCTTGCAACACGCGCGCCACCCGCGCCGTGGCCCCGCATGGTGCGGCGGTGGCGCGGCACGCGCCCGGCGCGCGACGCGCCGCCGTGCAGGCCGCAATCCCCCGCGCCGCATCCCGCAGCGCGCCTCAGGTCCCGGCGTGGGCGCTCCGCCGCGGACGCTCCCGCGCACACAGCGCGCGCAGCACCTCGGCCATGGTGATGACATCGAGCAGGTTGTGGTGGAAGACCGGGATGAGCCGGTAGGGATCGCCGCGCTTCACGTAGTCGTGGTAGAGCCCGGGCACCTCCTCGCCGTGCACGTCGCCGACGCGGCGGCGCCGGCACACGTGATACTCGAGCGTGGTGAGCCGGCAGTCGGGCAGCTCGATCCTCCAGCGGCGGCGCGCGGCGTGCAGCAGGTCCACGTGGCGCGGCGGCAGCACCAGCGGCACCCCGTGCACCACCGAGCGGCTGGCCAGGAACGGCGCGTCGTAGGATTTGCCATTGAACGTGACGAGGAACTCGAAGCCGCGCACCGCCTCGTCGAGCGCGCGCAGCAGCGTCCCTTCTTCGCCGTAGTGCCGCGCGAAGTACTGGCGCAGCACGAAATCCTCGCCGTTCCAGTGCATGGTGCCGGCCAGGAATACCGGACTCGAGGCGAGCCCGCAGGTCTCGAGGTCGAGGAAGAGCGCGTGAGAGAGACCGGCCGCAGCGAGCGCGCCCAGCTCGGGCTCGTGCGCGGGCGGAGGATCGAGCCTGCCCCAGTGCGGGCGCGGCTTTTCGATCTCCGAGCGCAGGCGCTCGTGCACGTAGACCGCGCCGCGCCCGTCGCTCCACTCGCCGCCCGGCAGGAACTCCTCGACGCCGACCGCGGGCGCGGCGCGGTCCGTGCCCGCGCGGCGCGCGGGCGCGGCACTCGAATCGGCCGCCACGCCCATGCGCGCGCGCCGCCCGCGCGCCAGCTCGCCCAGCCGCGCGCGCAGCGCGTCCAGCTCAGCCATCGCCGCCCTCGCGCGCCGCGAGCAGCACCAGGCGGCGGCTCTCGGTGGAGTATTCGCTGCGGTCGGCGCCGCCCCACACCTCGCGCACCGCGAGCCCGTGGCGCGCGAACAGCGCGGTCAGCTCGGCGCAGGTGTAGGCGCGCAGCTGGTACTCCTTGGTCAGCCGCGTGCCGCCTTCGGGCGCGATGTGGATCTGGCGCGTGATCACGAGCGACTTCCGCAGGTCGAGCGAGACCTCTTCCATGAGCAGCGAGCCGTCCTCGAGCTGGTTCCAGATGCGCTGCTGCGGGTGGGTCAGGATCCAGTCGCGGTTCGTCATGTCCAGGAGGAAGCGCCCGCCGCTCTTGAGCGCGCGCGCCACGCCGGCGATGACGCGCTCGTTCTCGGCGTCCGAGAAGTAGCCGAACGAGGTGAAGTAGGAGTACACGCCGTCGAACTCGCGCTCGAAGGGCAGCGCGCGCATGTCGCCCTGCGTCCAGGTGACGGCGGCGCCGGCCGCGCGCGCGTCCTGCTCGGCCACCGCCAGGTAGTGCGGGTTGAAGTCCACGCCGGTCACGCGGTGGCCGCGCGCGGCGAGGCCGATGGCGTGGCGGCCGTAGCCGCAGGCCAGGTCGAGCACGGCGCCCCCCGCGGGTGGCGCCAGCGCCGACTCGATGAAGGCGACCTCGCGCGCCGTGACCTCGGGCGAGAACATCGGGCGGTAGATCTTCAGGTAGTCGTCGTCGAAGAAGGCGACGGGCCATTCGGGAGTGGTCATCGGTCCTCGCCCGCGAGCCAGTGGCGGAGCAGCGCGCGCGCCGCTTCCTTGCCCGGGATCTCGCGTCCGTGCATCAGGTCGGGGTCCTGCTGCTGGGCGGGCCACAGCGTGGGCAGCCCGACGCAGGCGGGGCAGCCGGATTCGCAGTCGCACGCCTCGAGATGCTCGAGCGCGGCCGCGGCCAGCTCGTCGAGGCGCGCGTAGCCCTGCTCGCAGAAGCCGAGCCCGCCGGGGTAGCGATCGAACATGAACAGCGCCGGGCGACCCAGGTTCGACGAATCGAGCTTGCCGCCCAGGTCCGCGGGGTCGCACATGCTGAGCATGGCGAGCAGGGTCATGAACAGGTTGCGCACGCCCATCAGGCCTTCGACCGGGTTCAAGCCCCGGCGCGCCACCGCGCTCCACGCCGCCTCGCCGGGCGCGAGCCAGAAGCCGGTGGTGTCGAGCGTGAGCCGCGGCAGGTCGAGCGGGTGGTAGCCGATGGCGTCGAGCGAGTGGAACTTCACCTTCTTCATCGCCACGGTCTGCCACGAGTAGGTCAGCTCGCCGAGCGTCACCTGCTCGCCGCGCCAGGCGCGGCTCTCGAGCGTGCCGCGCACCCGGATGCTGGTGTCGAGCACGGGCGAGGTGTAGTAGTCCACCCGGCGCGGCTCGACGTAGGCCGCCTTCTGCTCGAGGTCGAGGCTCTTCACGAAGTAGGTCTCGCCCTCGTGCAGGTAGACCGCCTCGGGATAGACCAGCTCGAGCGCGCTGATCGCGTCCACCGTGCCGATCACCGCGTTGTCCCCGGCGGCGTTCATGATGGTGTAGGTGTTGTCCGAGATGGTGCGCAGGTTGACGCGCGCCGCGGGGAACTCGGTCTGCGCCCAGTAGGCGCGCCCATCAATGGCGCGGGTCTCCCCCGCCTGCTCGAGCGCGGCGAGGATCGCGGCGGCCTGCGGGCCGAAGGTCTCCGCGTCGTCCACGTCGAGCGGCAGCTCGTAGGCCGCGCACGCCAGCTGCTGCGCCAGGATGTAGGGGTTGTGCGGATCAATCACCGCGGCCTCGGGCGAGCGTCCGAAGAAGTAGCCGGGCCGGCGCATCAGGTACTGGTCCACGGTCTCGTTGTAGGCCACCAGCACCGCCAGCGCGGGCCCACCCTTGCGCCCCGCGCGCCCCGCCTGCTGCCACAGGCTCGCGAGCGTCGGCGGCGCTCCGATCATCACCACCGCGTCGAGCCCGCCGATGTCCACGCCCAGCTCGAGCGCGTTGGTGCTCACCACGCCGCGCAGCTCGCCCGAGAACAGCGCCTGCTCGATCTTCCTGCGCTCCTCCGGGAGGTAGCCGCCGCGGTACGGGCGGATCGCCTCCCCGAGCCCCGGCCGCACGCGCTCCAGCCGCTCGCGCGCGTAGCGATAGACCAGCTCGGCCGCCACGCGCGACTTGGTGAACACCAGCGCCTGCGCGCCGCGCTCGATCAGCCCCGTCAGCAGGTCGCAGCCCTCCACGTTCGAGGAGCGGCGCTCCACGCGCGCGCCGTCGGTGTGCGGCGGGTTCCAGAACACGAAGTGCTTCTCGCCGCGCGGCGAGCCGTCGTCGTCCACGACGGCCACCGAGCGCCCGGTCAGGCGCTCGGCCAGCTCCTGCGGGTTGCGGATGGTGGCGCTGCACAGCACGAAGCGGGCGTCGCCGCCCAGGTGGCGCACGATGCGCTCGAGCCGGCGCAGCACGTTCGCCACGTGCGAGCCGAAGATGCCGCGGTAGGCGTGCATCTCGTCCACCACCACGAAGCGCAGCGCGCGCAGGAAGCGCGCCCACTTGGGGTGGTAGGGCAGGATGCCCTGGTGGAGCATGTCGGGGTTGGAGAGGATGAGGTTCGCGCCGTCGCGCAGCCTGCGGCGCGTCGCCGGCTGCGTGTCGCCGTCGTAGACGCCCGCGACCAGGCCCTTCAGCACGTCGGGATGCCCGGAGGCGAGCCGCACCAGGCCTTTGAGCTGGTCCTGCGCCAGCGCCTTGGTCGGGAACAGGTAGAGCGCGGTGGCGCCCGGCTCGACCAGCAACGTCTCGAGCACCGGAACGTGGTAGCACAGGCTCTTGCCGCTCGCCGTGCCGGTCACCACCACGGTGTCGAGCCCGCCGCGCAGCGCCTCGATGGCCTGCACCTGGTGCGTGTAGAGCCGCTCGATGCCGCGCGCGGCCAGCGCCTCCGCGAGCGCGGAGGGAAGCGGGAACGAGAGCTCGCCGAAGCGCGCGGGGCGCACGGGCAGCGTCTCCCAGTGCGCGAGCGCGCCGCGGTTCTCGGGACGAAGCGCGAGGTCGGCGATCCAGGCGGCGAGCGAGCCGGCATCGGCAGAGCCGGGCGGCCCCTCGAGGAAGCGGGTGGGTCGCGATTGCATGCGTTGGGACCTGTCGGACCGCGCG
>CAYHRW010000018.1:14931-19627 GCA_964359105.1 uncultured bacterium | reverse complement strand
CTGATCTCCAGGAACGGGCAGGACGTGGAGAGCGGGATCTACCTGTTCACCGTGGACTCGGCCGTCGGGCACTTCACCGGGCGGTTCGTGCTCATCCGGTAGGCCCGCAGCCTTCGCAGCCCGCACCGCGAAGGGCCCGGACGGGGCCCCCGGTGCGGCCGCCGTCACGCGGTCGCGGTGATACTTGGACGCCCCGCGCGGGGTCGGCTATCCTCGCCGCGTGCGCCTCGCCTACCACATGACCTCGTCACCACTCGGACTGCTGTTCCTGGCGCGCACCGAGCGCGGGCTCAGGTTCCTCGAGTTCATGGAGCGCAGGAGCCTCAAGCGCGCCATCGCGTCGCACGAAGAGGAATACCCCGACGCGAAGTGGGAGCCTTCGCTGCTCGAGCTGAAACACGTGGCCGACCAGCTCGAGGCGTACTTCACCGGCTCGATCACCCGGTTCGCGGTGCCGCTCGACGTCGTCGGCTCCGAGTTCCAGCGCCAGGTGTGGGGGGCACTGCTCAGGATCCCCTACGGCGAGACACGCAGCTACGGCGAGGTCGCGAAGGCGATCGGGCAGCCGAAGGCGGCGCGCGCGGTCGGGCTCGCGAACAACCAGAACCCGGTCACCATCATCATCCCCTGCCACCGCGTCATCGGCGCGGACGGCAGCCTGACGGGCTACGGCGGCGGCCTGCCGCGCAAGCGCAGGCTGCTCGAGCTGGAGGCCCGTTTCTCGCAGCCGGTCGGGAAGACCGGCAACCTCTTCGCAGCGGCCGCATCCAAGAGCACCACAAGCCGCACCGGCCGCTGATCGGTCGGACGCGTCGCCGCCCGCCGCCGATCCGCGGACGTCTCTCCACGGGCCGCTCGAGGAAGGGGTAGTGCCATGCGCCTCCGCTGCGCACCCGCGTTGCTCGTCGCCACCACGCTGGCCGTGACCGCGGCCGCTCCCGCCCTCGCCGGGCAGGTGCGCGTCTCGGTCGTCAACTTCGCGTTCACGCCGCGCGCGGTGAACTGCAACCTCGGCGACCACGTCGTGTGGGTGTGGCGTTCCGGCACTCACACCGTGACGAGCGGAGACTCGTCGGGCCCCACGCCGGACGGCCGCTTCAACAGCGGCCTCCTGGGCTCGGGCAGCTCCTTCAGCTGGAAGAGCGACGCGAGCGGACACGCGACCTACTACTGCGAGCCCCACGCGCCCGGCATGGCGGGGCGGGTCATCGTCGGCCCGGGGATCGCGGTCTCGGACTTCCGCATCACCGAGGTCCTGTTCAACGACGCGGGGGGGCTCGACCTGGTCGAGATCGCGAACCTCGGGAACGCGACGGGCGACCTGGGGCGCTACCGCATCGCGGTCGGCGCGACCGCGGTCGCCATCCCGCGCGACACGCTGAGCGTGGGGACGGGCGGTCGCGTGGTCGTCCACTGCAACGCCAGCGGCACCAGCACGCAGACCGACATCTTCCTGCCGACCCTGCCCGCGTTGCCCGAGCCCGGCTCGGTCGCGCTCTACGCGCCCAACACCGCGCCCGGCCACACCGCGCTCACCGACGCCACCCAGATCCTCGACTACGTCGAGTGGGGCGCGGGCGGACAGGCGAACGAGGCTACCGCGGCCTCGGCCGGAATCTGGGTGGCGGCGCAGTCCATCAACAACGTGGCCGCCGGGCACTCGATCGAGCTGTGCGCTGCCGCGCCGCGCAACGCGAGCGCATGGGCCGAGATCGCATCGCCGAACTTCGGCTCGAACGGCAACTGCACCACGCCGGCGCGGACCATCACCTGGGGGCGGATCAAGACGCTGTACCGATAGGGCGCGCGCGGCGCGCATCAGGAGCCGATCACTCCACGACATCCGCGCGGGCTCCGCAGCCCGGCGCCCGGGCCGGTCGCGAGAAAGCGGCCGGCTCCGTTCTTTCAGCGGGCTTCGAAGTGGTCGAAGCCCGCTCCGGGGAGCGGGCGCGTGAGGCCGTCGCGGCCGCTGAGGGCGAGCACGCTGGGCGCGCCGGTGAAGCGTCCGATGAACGCGAGCGGCACGCCGGCCGCGCGTGCCGCGGCCTCGCAGTCGGCGCGGCCGCCCGGGTCCACCGCGAGCAGCAGCTCGTAGTCGTCGCTCGGCCCGCAGCGGAGCGTCGCGAGCGGCACGCCCAGGCGCTCGGCGGCGCGCGCGAGCAGCGGGTCGTCAGGCCACGCCGCCTCCTCGACCTCGGCGCCGATGCCGCTCGCCTCGCACAGGTGGCCGAGGTCGCCGGCGAAGCCATCCGAGATGTCGATCGCCGCGGTGACCGCGCCGGTCCCGCGCAGCGCCCGCGCCAGCGCCACGTGCGCGTGCGGCGCGAGCCACGCTTCGAGCAGCGGCTGCCACTCCGGCGCGCGGGCTCCCTCGCCCAGCGCGCGCGCCAGCGCCAGCCCGGCGCCCGCGCGCCCGGGCGTGCCCGAGACCGCGAGCAGGTCGCCGGGGCGCGCGCCGTAGCGCGTCCACGCGCGGCCGCGCGGCGTCTCGCCGACCAGCGTGAGCGAATACCACTCGGCCCCTTCCACGGCCGCAAGGTTCCCGCCGACCACCGCCGCGCCCTCGGCCGCCAGCGTCGCGGCGAGCCCGGACTGCAGCGCGACCAGATCGTCGGCGTCGGTGTCGGGCCGCGCCCCGATCGAGAGGAGCGCCCAGCGCGGGGTCGCCGCCATCGCCGCGAGGTCGCTCAGGTTGGCGTGCGCGAGCCGCGCGCCGGTCGCGGCGGGAGCGCTCCACGCCGGGAGGAAGTGCCGGCCCTCGACGAACGCGTCCGTGGTGACGACGATGTCCGCGCCCGCGCCGGGCCTCAGCACCGCGGCGTCGTCACCGGCCCCCACCACCACGTCCGGCTCCGCCGCCGCGTCCGCGCGCCGCGCGCGCACGAGCCGGCGCAGCACCTCGAACTCGCCCAGCTCACGCAGGCTGGCCATGGCGGCGGTCCCTCCACTCGTGGCGCGACGGCAGCAGCAGCACGAAGAGCAGCGCGGCGACCAGCGCGAGCGCCGCGTCCGTGGCCAGCATGGCGCGCGGTCCGACCCGGTCCCACAGCGCACCGGCGATGATGCTCGCGGGAAGCAGGGCCGCCCCGACCACGGTGTAGTAGAACCCGTACGCAGTGCCGCGGCGGTCCGGCTCGACCAGGTCGCCGATCATGCTGCGCTGCGTGCCCTCGATGAGTGCGCTGTGCACCCCGAGCAGCACGAAGCCCGCGATCACGAACGGCGCGCCCGCCTGCCACGCCAGCATGCCGTAGAGCGCGGCGAACAGCAGGTAGGCGGCGAGCAGGATGGGACGCCGCCCGATCCGGTCCGAGAGTTCCCCGAGCGGCCACGAGAGCACCGCGTAGACCAGGTTGTAGAGCAGGTAGACCAGCGTGACGCGCGCGCCCGAGAAGCCCGCGCCGTGCTTCGGGTCGGCGGCCAGCAGCAGCAGGAACGCGGTGCTCGAGTTGGCGAGCGAGAACACGCCGGCCGTGACCAGGAAGCGCGCGAAGGCCGGGCCCATGGCGCGCGCCTCGCGGTGGAGCGCGCCCGGCTTCACCCGTGGCTCATGGCGCGGCGCGCGCACGAAGATGCCGAGCACCACCAGCGAGAGCACCGCCGGGATCGCCGAGACCAGGAAGATGCGGCGGTATTCCTGCGGGAACGCGCGCAGCATCGCGAACGCCACCAGCGGCCCGATCGCCGCGCCCAGCGTGTCGAGCGCGCGATGGAAACCGAACGCGCGGCCCAGGTACCTCGGTTCGACCGAGTCGGCGATCAGCGCGTCACGCGGCGGGTTCCGGAGCCCCTTGCCGACGCGGTCCGAGAAGCGCAGCCCCAGCACCGCGGACCACGACGCCGCGATCGCCATCGTCGCCTTCGCCGCCGTCGAGAGCCCGTAGCCGAACATCAGGAAGGGCTTCCGGCGCCCGATGCGATCCGAGAGCCAGCCCGAGCCGATCCGCAGCAGCGAGGCCGTGCTCTCGGCCACGCCCTCGATGATGCCGAGGCTCGACACCGAGGCCTTGAGCGTCGTGGTCACGAACAGCGGCAGCACCGGGATGATCATCTCGCTCGAGACGTCGGTGAGGAGCGAGACGAAGCCCAGCGCCACGACGTTGCGCGTGATGCCGGGCAGCCCGCGCGCCGGCGCGGGCGCGGGGCTGGCGGAGGAAGGCGGTGCGACGCTCACGGCGCGGGAAGGTAGCACAGCGGGGAGCGCGGGCGACGCCCGCCGACAGCATCCGGGCGGGGCACTTCGCCCCGCCCGGCTGGATGCGACGATACGCGCGGCGACTACCTGACCAATGCCGCCTTGGCGCTCATCGTGCGCCCGCCCTGCGTGAGGCGCACGAGGTACAGCCCGGCCGGCATTCCCGCCGCGCCGCTCAGGCGCACCAGGTGGTTGCCGGCGCCGAGCGTGCCGACTTCGCGGCGGAACACGCGCCGCCCGCTCACGTCCATCACCTCGAGCCACGCGGGTGAGGCGCCCGGGAGCGAGAACGCGACCAGCGCGTCGCCGGGCGCCGGGTTCGGGCGGAAACCCTGGAGCGCGAGTGAGAGTGAAGTCGGCACGTCCACCCACACCTCGCCCGCCGGCGTCTCGCCCGTGCCGCCGGGGACGCCCAGCCGGTAGCCGTAGCGGCGGCCGGCCACGACGTCGCGGTCCACGAACCGCAGCATGCCGGTGCCGTCCACGCCGGCGCGGCCGAGC
>CAYHRW010000018.1:7070-14831 GCA_964359105.1 uncultured bacterium | reverse complement strand
GTCGCGGTCCACGAACCGCAGCATGCCGGTGCCGTCCACGCCGGCGCGGCCGAGCGCGGCCCAGTCACCGCCCTGCTCGCGCCGGTAGATGCTCGCCTCGCCACCGGGCAGGCTCACGTACCACGCCAGCTCGACGCGGTCCGGCTCGGCGCGCGCGCTCACCAGCGATGCGAGCGCCGCGGTGGTGCGGTCGAGCTGCAGCACCCACGCGTCGTCCATGCGCCAGCAGCATCCGCCGTGGATCGCCAGCCGGTAGTTCGCGAGGTCGAAGCCCATCACGTGGTCGAAGCGCCCGGGCGGGAGCTTCGTGCCGGCGCCGAGCAGCTTCCAGACCGGCGGGCCGTTGAGCTCGAGCGCGTAGGTGTCGCTGCTGCCGCTGTAGCCTCCGGTATCGCCGCCGTAGACCAGCATGCGGTGGCCGAGCGAATCGTACGCCGCGACCGCGCCGCGGCGCGCGGTGGGGACGGTGCCAGTGGGCGCGAGCTGGGTCCACGCCGGCGTGCCCGAGAGCGTCAGCTCCCACAGCTCGTCCAGCGGGCCCGAGGCGTCGCCGCCGAAGATCACCATGCGGTCGTTGATCGGGTCGTAGATCGCCGCGCACTTCGCGCGCGGGCTCGGCGGCGTGCCGAGCGGGACGATCTCGCTCCAGGTCGGGGTGCCGGAGAGGTCGAGCGCCCACACGTCGTTGCCCGGCCCGCCCCATCCGCCGAAGACGAGCATCCGGTCGCGCGTCGCGTCGTAGACCGTGCTGCATTCCATGCGCGAGGGCGGCACCGGCCCGGCGGGCGCGAGCTGGCTCCACACCGGCGCGCCTGAGAGCGCGAGCGCCCACACCCCGCTCGGCGAGGCCGTGCTGTCGCTGCCGCCATAGAGCAGCGTGCGATCGCGCACCGGGTCATAGAGCAGGCTGTGCCCGGAGCGTACGCCCGGCAGGCTGCCGGTGGGCGCCAGGTCGGTCCACGCGGGAGAGGCCCCGAGCGAGAGCGCCCACGTGTCGCCCAGGAAGTGGTTGTCGCCCATGCCGCCGTAGATCACGAGCCGGTTGCGCAGCGGGTCGTAGATCCCCGCGTGCTGCAGCCGCGGCTCCGGCCGGCGCGTCCCGAGCTCGCTCCAGCGCACCGTGTCGCCGAGCGCGAGCGCCATCACCAGGTCCAGCGGCGCGGTGCCCGTGGTGTCCTGCCCGCCGTAGAGGATCATGCGCTGGCGTGGCGCGTCGAAGATCCCGCTCGCGGCCTCCCGCACGCCGGGCGGGGTGCCGAGCGGGACCAGCTCGGTCCATGCGGGCGCGGCCAGGTCGAGCGCCCACGTGTCGTTGAGGCTGCCGCCGGTCGAGGGGTCGCTGATGCCGGTCGAGATCACCATGCGGTCGTTCGCCGCGTCGTAGACCGCGACGCCGACGGCGCGCGCGGGTGGCGGCCCGCCGGAAGGCGCGAGCTGGGTCCAGGCCGGGCTCGCGCCAAGCGTCATCTGCCAGACGTCGCCCAGCATGACGCCGTTGTAGCCGCCGTAGACCACCATGCGGTCGCGAGCAGGGTCCACGATCGCCATCTGCGCGCCGATCGAGTCGGGCGAGGCACCCGTGGGAAGCAGCTCGGTCCAGGTGGGCGTGCCGCCGAGCGTCAGCTCCCAGACGTCGGAGAGCAGGCCGACGGGCGGCCCGTTCGCGCCGGGCACCTGCGCGCCGCCGTGGACGATGAGGCGGTTGCGCAGCGAGTCGTAGACCGCCGACTGGTAGACGCGTGCGGCGGGAAGCGCGCCGGCCGGCGCGAGCTGCTGCCACGCAAGCGGCAGCACGCCCAGCGGCAGGACCCACGCGTCGTTGTAGGACGTGACGGAGTCGGACGCGCCGCCGAAGACGACCAGGCGGTCGAGCGCCGGGTCGTAGATCGTCGAGGGGCCCCAGCGGGCGGCCGGCCTGGTCCCGGTGACCGCCAGCAGCGACCACGCCGGCGTCCCGGCGAGCCCGAACTCCCACACGTCGTTCGTGGGCGACATGGTCTGGCCGCCGAAGACCAGCATGCGCTGGCGCACCGGATCGAAGATCGCACCGTGCTCGTTCAGAGCCGGCGGCGGCAGCGGGTACCAGTAGCCGTCGTCCGTGGCGCTGGCCCGGGACGCGGCGGGCGGCTTGCCGGAGACCCACGCGAGAGAGGTCGAGATGGAGACGAGAAGGAAGATGAGGCTGGACAGGACCGCGCCGATCCCGGGCGCTGCACTGCGGAGGCATCGCATGAGGAAACCCTCCCTGGGCTTCCGAGGGGATGGACTGTGCCGCTTCCCTCGAGCGTGGCGTGCGGCTGCGCTGCAAGTGCCGTGGGGGTGAAGCGCCGCCAACGTAGACCGTGCGGGAGCGCCGGTCAACGAGGAAGCCCGGGACATCCATGACCCGGGCTGCCCGCCACGCCGGGCCCGCCACAGCGGACCCGTCCTGCACGCGCGCTGGTACGAGAGACTATTCCATCTCCTTCACCTTGATCGGGCCGAGGCCCGCGAGCGACTCCTGCGCGGTCTTCGGGTTCGAGACCACGAGGAGCTTCAAGTCGTCGGTGCAGAAGCGCTCCTTCAGGACGCGCTTCACGTCGGCCATCGTCACCGCCTCGATGCGGCCGGTGTAGGTCTCGATGTAGTCGGACGGCAGCCCGTAGAACTCCACCGTCGCGAGCTGGGTCGCGAGCGCGTCGGGCGCCTGCAGCCCGAGCGGGTACAGGCCGGTGAGATAGCGCCTGGCCTTCGCCAGCTCGGGCTCGGTCGGGCCCTCGTCCACCAGCTGCTTCACCACGCCGAGGGTCGCATCCACCGCCTTGCGCAGCTTCTCGTTGCGGGTGAAGGTGCTGATGGTGAACGTGCCGGCATTGCGGTGCATGCCCCAGCGGCTCGAGATGCCGTAGGTGAGGCCCTGGTTCACGCGGATCTCGTTCACGAGCCGCGAGGTGAAGCCGCCGCCGAGGATGGTGTTCGCGACCGTGATGGCGAAATAGTCGGGGTGGTTGCGGGGCACCCCGCCGCACGCCAGCCGGATCTGGCTCTGCGTGACTTCGGGCTTGCTCACGATGAGCACCTGGCGCCCACCGTCGCGCGGGAGCGGCGCGTAGGAGTCGGCCGGCTCCTCGCCGGAGGGCTTCCAGTCCGCGAACGCGCGCTCGAGCGCCGCGAGCACGGCCTTCGCGTCCACGTCGCCCACCACCGCCAGGATGCAACGATCGGGGACGAGGAAGCGCTTGTGGAACGCCACCACGTCGTCGCGCGTGAGCGCGCCCACCGTCTTCGCGTAGCCGATCACCGGGTGCGCGAGCGGGCTCTCCCCCATCAGGAACGGGCCCAGCTCGTTGTTCGCGACCGTACCCGGGTCGTCCTTCTGCGCGGCGATCGCGCCCAGCGTCTCGCTCTGCTTGCGCTTGAACTCCGCCTCCGGGAACGTGGGCCGGGCGATCACGTCGGAGAACAACTCCAGCCCGGCGGCGAAGTCCTTCCTGAGCACCTCGCAGGTCACCACCACCTGCTCGGTCGCAGCCGAAGCGTCGAGCGTTCCGCCCACGAACGCGATGTCCTCGGCGATCTGACGCGCGTCGCGCGTGCCCGCGCCCTGCGTCAGCAGCTCGGCGGTGAGGCCGGCCAGGCCTTCCTTGCCGGCCGGGTCGTTCACCGCGCCCGCGCGCGCCACCAGCCGGAAGTCCACGAGCGGGAGCCGGCGCGTGGGCATCACGATCACGGTGAGCCCGTTCTCGAGCGTGGTCTTCGTGTGCGGTGGCAGCCGGAACGCGGCCGCGCCCGCGGGCGCGGCGAGCAGCGCCGCGCCCGCGGCCAGCAGGAGCCGGCGGAACATAGGGCGTCCTTTCCGGGCGGAGGTCATGGCTGCACCTCCGCCGCGTCGCTTCCCTTCTCGGGCACGAGGGTGACGACGGTGCGCTTCATGGGGTCGAAGATCTGCTTCGCGACGCGCCGGCAGTCCTCGGCGGTGACCGCGCGGACCTTCGCGAGCTGGCCGAACATGGCGCGCCAGTCGCCAAACACGTGCTCGTAGAAGCCGATCTGCGAGCCCATCCCGTTGTTCGTCTTCATGCGCTTGACGAAGCCCGCCTCGATCAGGTTCTTCGCCTTCTCGAGCTCGCGTGGCGTGGGGCCTTCCTTCACGAGCTTGTCGAGCACCTCGTACGCCGCGGCCTCGCCCTCGGCCGCGGTCCTGCCGGGCTTGAGCTCGACGTAGACTTCGAACAGGCCCGGGTCGATGTGGGTCTGGAAGCTCGCCGACGCGCCGAGCGCGAGCTGCTTCTCGTAGACCAGCGCCTGGTGAAGCCGCGACGACTCGCCGCTGGAGAGGATCCGCTCGAGCACGTCGAGCGTGGCGAGGTCGGTGGTCTTCACGCTCGGGGCCTTGTAGCCCATGTCGATCGAGATGTTCTGCGCCGGGTAGTGCACCTCGGCACGCCGCTCGCCCTTCTGCTCGGGCTCGCCCACGATCGGCTCGGGCGGCGCCGGCTGGCGCGGGATGCCGCCGAAATACGACTGGATGCTGTCGAGCGCGGCCTTCGTCTCGAAATCGCCGACCAGCACCAGGATGCAGTTGTCGGGCGCGTAGTGGATCCGGAAGTACTCGAGCATGTCCTCGCGCGAGATCGCGTCGAGGTCCGCCATCCAGCCGATCACCGACCAGTGGTACGGCGACTGGTTGAACGCGCTGGCGTAGAGCTGCTCGTCGAGCATCCCGGGGATGTCGTTGTCGGTGCGCAGCCGGCGCTCCTCCTTCACCACCTCGATCTCGCTTTCGAGCTGGTCGGGCAGCAGCGAGAGCGCCGCCATGCGGTCGGAGTCCAGGCGCAGCACCACGCCCAGCCGGTCCGCGGCGATGTCCTCGTAGTACGCCGTCATGTCGCGGTCGGTGAAGGCGTTCGAGTAGCCGCCGTTCGACTCGAGGATGCGGTCGTACTCCTTGGGCGGGACGTTCTTCGAGCCGTTGAACATCATGTGCTCGAAGAAGTGCGAGATGCCGGTGATGCCCGGCCGCTCGTTGCGCGAGCCCACCCTGTACCATTGCCAGAACGTGATGGTCGGCACCGAGTGGTCCTCGTGCGTGAGCACCACCAGGCCGTTGTCGAGCACGTGGCGCTCGACCTGCAGCAGCTCGGGCGTGAATGCGGGCGCCGCGGCCGGCGATACCGGCTTCGCGGCCCTGCCCGCCGCAAGCGCTGGCGACGCGGCCGCGAGCGCCACCGCCAGCGCGAGCACGGCGCACGATGCGAGTCTCATGGGAACCCCCTGCGCGTGAAGGGAACGGAAGGAGCCAGAAGCGCGCGGACTCTAGCCGCGCACGCGCAGGGGCGGCAAGCCGGCGCCGACGAGCGCGGTCCCGGGGATCGCGAGCGAGTGCGGGTGATCGCCCTCCGAAGGGGGAAGCGCCGTGCCCGGGGCCTCTGCGGAAGGGCCTCTCGGCGAGACCCCCTGCCGGCGTTTCCGGTGTCCCTCGCCGGGCACCCGGCGCCCGCACCAGTACGCGGCCGTCCATGGCCCGGCCCCGGGGGCCCGCAGCCGCGACGCGCGGGCAAGGGCTTGGCGCGATCCGCGGCCTTCCCGCTGCCGGGCATCGGGCTTGCAATGTGCACGGGTCCAGAGCCCTTCTCCCGGCCAAACCCACACTCCGGAGGCCGCCCCATGTCCCGTCCCGAACGCCACGCCCGGTTCGCGCTCGCTCTGCTCTCCCTGCTGCTGGCCGTCTCCGCGGCCCGGGCGGAGGAGCCGCTCCCGATCCTGGTCACGGGGATGATGCACCTCGACCCGCTGGCGACCGCGCCCGACAGCAACGTCGCCATCAACAGCTACGACAGGCACCGCGACGCGATCCTCTGGTATCGCGGCCTCGCTGCGACCACCGGGCTCCGCATCAGCGCCCAGATGACCGGCGTGTACGCCGAGGCCTGCATCCGCCGCGGGAACGCGTCCGACTTCGCGCTCTTCATGCCGGGCGGCCCGCACCACCTCGGCACGCACATGCACGCGAACGCGAAGGCGCCGGCGTCCTACTGGTGGCGCACCATCCCCCAGACGGCGTACGCGAACCCCGACTCGTGCCGGCTGGTGGTGACCGACCAGCTGCCGTGGATCAACGCCGTGTTCGAGCAGAACGGGATCCCCACGGCCGCGAACGACTTCTTCCACGGCAGCCACGCCCTCTATCCCGGCATGGACACGGTGCTGTGGTGCCCGCCCACACCGGTGCCGGTACCGTACGACAACTGCTTCACGATCTCGGGTTCGCGGCGCGGCTGGCTGTGGATCCACCGCGGCGGCTGGGGCACGGAGCCGGAGCAGGGCCCCGACACAAGCTGCGTGAAGAGCCCCGAGGTGGGCGGGATCATCGGCTTCGACCAGGTGCACGGCCCGGAGGGCATGGTGTACGGCACGCTCGCCTACGAGAAGCGCGATTTCCTGCGCGTCTACCTGGAGTGGCGCGAGATGGTGCGGCGCGGGGAGTCGAGCGCGGTGCGGCATTTCAACTGGATGATCCACCCCTACCAGATCGTGACCGGCACGGTGGGCACGGACGGCGTGCCGGTGCGGACCACGATCACGAAGCTCGTGGAATGGCTGAACGCGAACTTCATCGGCCGCGCCGACGAGTCGGGACACGTGATGGCGCGCTACGCCAACGCCGGTGAGATCCGCGACGCGCATGCCGCCTGGAGCGCGGCGCATCCCGCGCAGGCCGCGGCGCTGCAGGCCACGCTCGCGGCGGGAGCGCTCCCCTACTACCTGCCCGCCCTCGTGCAGCGCCTCGACACCTGCTTCTACGTGGACCGCGTGCCCGCGCTCGACACGAGCCTCGCCATCCACCAGCTCACCGACCGCGTGACGAGCGCGCCGGCGTTCGTGGCGTGGAGCCGCGGCGGCAGCCGCCCGCTCGAGCCCGCGCTCACCGGCACGTTCGCCGTGCTCCACGGCGACGGCACCACCGAGACGCTGGCCTCGAGCGCCATCATGATCGGAATGGAGCCGGTCGTCCTCACGTTCACCGGCACCACGGGCGTCGCGGCGGGTGCCGGCGGCGCGCTCGAACTGGCGCCGCCGCGGCCGAGCCCGTCGAGCGGCTCGACACGAATCGGCTTCACGCTCCCGCGCGAGGCGGAAGCCACGCTCGCGCTCTACGACCTCGCCGGCCGGCGCGTGGTGACGCTGGTGTCGGGCCGGATGCGCGCGGGCCGGCACGAAGCCGAGCTCGACGCCTCGCGGCTCGCGCCGGGACTCTACGTCTACCGCCTCGATGTCGCGGGCGGGGCGCGCGTCTCGAAGCTCCTGGTGGCGAGGTAGCGGGGCGGTGCGGGGCGGCGCTGGCGCGCGCGATGTGCGGTCCGGCAGCGCTACACCCTCGGCTTCTGCTTCTCCGCTTCCTGCTTCTCGCGATCCTCCTCGGCGAATGAGACATCGGCGGCTTCCGAACTCCGATAGGCCCGAACGCGCTTGGACAGCGAACCCCACGCCGCCGCGGTCCCCCGCGCGGTCTTGTCGTAGGCCATCGCCGCTGCAGCGCGGATGCCGACGTCCACCGCCTCACCGATCGCGTCGAGGTCGGCGCCGAGGAAGACGAACTGCCATCCGTCCCGCTCGCACTTCTCTTTGATCATCCTGGCGATCTGGTCCCTGCTGAACTCGCGGCTGGAGCTCTCCTGTCCGGATGACCGAGATGTTCGAATGGCTGCTCTTCATGGTGTCTTCTCCTCTCCGAACACCGCCAGGTGCGCGAGCGCGTCGTCGGCCCACAGGCCCGCTCCC